>JAQBWI010000038.1 GCA_027625355.1 Pseudomonadota bacterium | reverse complement strand
GCACATGTAATCTTCTTCAGCTACTGGAAAAAACACAAAAAAAACTGAAATTTTGAAAAACGAACTTACTAAAAGTGATATTCAAGTTCTTAGCCCTGCAATTAAGGCAACTTACAACGGCCCCTTCACACCACCTTGGTTAAAAAGTAATGAGGCAATGTTTCGAGTAAAGTGGGATTAAATTATAGTTAATTCTTTTGTAAAGTTAGTTAGAGATAATGCTTTAGACTCAGTTATTAAAACATCATCTTCAATTCTCACACCGCAATTTTTCTTATCATAAAGTCCAGGTTCAATTGTCACAACCATACCAGGTATTAGTTTTTGCATATTCCCTCTTACAACGTAGGGCTCCTCATGAATATCTAATCCAAGACCATGCCCTGTTTTATGTTCAATAAATTCTTTAAACTCACTTTGTTCTAAAAAACTTAGAACTGAGTCATCAACTAAATCTAATGTATTATCTTTTATACATTTCTCTATACCAATTCTATTGGCTTCTAAAACCGTATCATAAATTTTTCTTTGTGTGTCATTTACTGCGCCAACAAAAAACGTTCTTGTAATATCTGCGTTATACCCATTAACACACCCTCCAAAGTCAAATAGTAGCGCATCATTGTGTTGAATCTTATAATCTGATGGATGCCCATGGGGTAGTGCAGAGTGGGTCGATGCTAGAACAATAGGATCAAAGGCAATTTTATGGGTTCCATGATCATAAAGTGATTTAATTAAAAAGTTTTTAATTTCCAATTCTGTTTTTCCAACTGAAACAAATTTTATTGTATCGTTAAGTGCTTTTTCAGACAGATGAATAGCTTTTTTTAAACTATCAACTTCATCTTGTTTCTTTGTAATTCTGAGTGAGGACAATTGCTTGTGATAATTGATTATATCGATATTTGGAATTACTTTTTGAAATGCATCTAGTTCAATAAATCGAATATTTTGTCCTTCTACGCCAATGGATTTGACATCTCCTAAATAACTAAAAGCTTTCTGAAAGGCATCCTGATAACCGTCTTTGTCCTGCCAATAAAAAACTTTGGCATCAATATTTAATTCTTCAAAACTATTTTTTTCTAAGGACGGTAAAATAAAACAAGAATTATTCTGAGTAATGAGAATAACAGTCGGTCGTTCCATTAAATGGAAATTACCTCCAGTTAAATATTTAAAATTAGATCCTGGAATAATTGCAACTGTATCTACATCAGTATTTTTTGAAATTATTTTTTGTACTAAGGGTATTTTATTCATTTTTGTTTCAATAATTTAAGTTGAAAGGACAAAAAGATAGGCACTAGGTATTTTGATAGGTTGTCCGTTACTTTCAAATGTTTTGATTTAAAATGGTTCTTATCATTGAGCAAATTAAGGGTCCCAATAGTTTTATCATTAAATACTACTACTTGATTTAAAATTGCCTCACAACCTAAATCGGTAATGACGCGGTGATCAAAAAAATATTTTTTGATTTGATTTTTATTATTACCAATAAAGGATTTTTTGCGATTAATGGTAATTACTGACCAGTAATTATTGGGAATGGGTTTAAATCCTCCAACTGGGTAGACTTTATGATTGGTAGAGTAAATTCTCATGACTTTTTTTTTGGTGGGATGGAAAACTGTCAGGGTAAATAGTTTAAATTTGACATTTTTTTCTAGTAATTTTTCGATTATCGAGAATGACTTTTCGATCTCAAAATTTGATTTAAAAATTTTACTTAACTCGTTCATTTTTTTCCTGACGTTAAGGCTACTGCAGCAATAATTATAATTCCAGTTGTTAAATCTTTATAAAAGGGATCGGCATTTAAAATATTAAATCCGTTATTGATAAGCGCCAATAACATCACACCAGCGATTGATCGCCATACTGCTCCTGCACCTCCATAAATGCTGGTGCCACCAAGGATAACTGCAGCGATAGCTTCTAGTTCCATGCCTAACCCAGCTTGGGAGGTTCCCATGGAAATCCTAGAAACCTGGATGGCCCCTGCAATTCCTGCCGCTAATCCACAAAATGAAAATGCGAAAATTTTAACCAAATTAACTTTAATTCCAGATAAAATGGCCGCTTCTTCATTACCACCAATGGCAAAAATATATCTGCCTATTTTGGATTTATTTAAAATTATTGAAGAGATTACGGCAAAAGCTATCAAAATATAAACAGCAACATGCACTTCCAAAATTTTCTCTCTTCCAAGCCATACAAATTCTTTCATGCGGACGGGAATTAAAAAACCACTTGTAATTAAAATTGCCATTCCTCTAAAAACTAAACTCGTTGCAATCGTTGATAAAAAAGAGTGAACTTTAAAAAAAGTTATAATAAATCCATTTAAACTACCCAGTAAAATACCAATAAAAGGGGTAATAAATAATCCTAAATATGGGTTTACATTGACAGCTATCCAAGCTGCTGACACGCTTGCAACTGCAAATATAGAGGCGGTGGATAGATCAAATCCACCCACAATTATCACGAGTGTTAAGGCAGATGCTATAATTGCTAAGGGAGCGTTTTGATTTAAAATATTAAGTAGGTTTCGGGGTGTTAAAAAAGCATCGCTACTAACTGTTAAGACTATCATTAAAAAAATAATAAGAATTAAGACAGCGTACTCTCTAAAAAAATTAAAAAAAGAAAAGTTAATGTTTTTCATGATGCCTTTTTCCCTATATCAAATAAAGAATATATTACATTATCTAAAGTAGTGCTATTTGGAATAATTTCATCTTTGATTGTTCCGTCTTGTACTAGGTAAGCCCGATCCGATAAGCCCATTACCTCCTCTAGCTCTGAGGATATAATTATTACTGTTATTCCTTGCTCAGAAAATTGTCGAATAATTTCATAAATTTTACTCTTTGCTCCTACATCCACACCTCTAGTAGGTTCATCAAGCAAAATTAATTTTGGATTAATAAACATCCACTTTGCAAACAAAACTTTTTGCTGGTTCCCCCCAGAGTAATAGTTAATATTACCTTCAATATAATTAGGCGTAACATCTAATGCCTTAATTAATTCAGCTACTAAGCCCTTTTCTTTATTGTTATTAAGAAAAATACCGTTTGATAAAGACTCCAGCTTGGCAATTGTAACATTTTCTTTAGCGTTTTGTTTTAATACAAGACCCAATTTTCTTCGATCTTCAGGTATCATTGCGATACCTTTTTTTATAGTTTCTACCTGGTTTAGTTGGTTTATATTTTCCCCCTCGAATTCGATAGAACCAGCTGTAATTTTGTCAACTCCAAAAATTGTTCTTAAAATTTCCGTTCTACCACTGCCCACTAAACCTAATAACCCTACCACTTCTCCTTTTTTAGCTTTTAAAGAAATATCCTTAATTCCATTTTCAGCACTAACGTTATTCAGTTCTAGTATAACTTCCTCATAGTGGGAGTTATTTTTTTTGGGGAAAGTAATATCTAATGACTTCCCCAGCATGCCTTCCACTAAGGAATTTTTTGTTTCCGTTTTGCTTGAACTTGTTTTTATATGATTACCATCTCTTAAGACGGTCACATCATCACAAACTTCTAAAATATTATCTAAAAAATGAGATACATAAATGATTAAATAATTTTCTTTCTTTAAGTCGAGCATGAGTTTATGAAGTTTTAACACTTCATCATTCGTTAAAGATGATGTGGGTTCATCCATGATGATGACCTTTGCATTTCTCACTAATGCGCGCATAATTTCTACTTTTTGTTGATCTGCAATTCTTAACTCAGCCACTTTACTTTTGGGATTTAGATTAAATTGAATTTTATCTTCTAACTCTTGATATCTTGATAAACTAGATTGTACAAAAAAATTAAAAGTGGAATTTTCTATACCTAAAAAAATATTATCAATGACTGATAGTTGATTGACGAGCGCTAACTCCTGATGAATCATTGCTATTCCCTTTTCGAGAGCAATATTCGAATCCCATTTAATTACTTTTTGATTATCAATTAATAACTCGCCCTCGAATTGATTATGGTATGTTCCGCCTATTATTTTTGCTAAAGTGGATTTTCCAGCTCCATTTTGCCCAACAAGGCCATGAATTTTTCCCAGATTTAAATCTAAATTGATATTATTTAAAACTTGAGTTCCAGAAAAATGTTTTGAAATATTTTTTATAGAAATGAACGCCATCTCTAGAAACAGTGAGAAATGGCGCTCATATAAATTTTTTTAGCCGCCCCACTCAGGTTTCCAACCTGGGTTAGCATCTAAAACGTCTTTTGTAATGATAGGGTCAATACCACCAACTTTAGTAATATCGATCACTGGATCAACTTTTTCTCCTCGAAGTGCTTTAATTACAGCCTCTGCAGCAAGATACCCCTCAGAGTAGGGAACACCAATAAATGTTGCATCCCATTGCCCCGATTTAATTGCATCTATAGCTATTGCTGCTGCACCACCGCCAATGAGATATAGTTCAGCTAAATCGTAGCCAGCGTCTTGTAGTGCTATTTCAGCGCCTAAGAGATGTTGATCTGCATTTGAGAGAACTGCGTGAACATCCTTAGCTGATTGAAGTGCATCCGTCATACCCGTTAAAGATACATCTGGGCTATAATTACCCTCTACAGTTGCAACGATCTTAATATTGGACTCTTTGCCCAGCACATCAAGGAAAGTGTCATAACGTAATTTATCGAATGGGTAAATTTTTTGCCCAATGATAATTACAACGTTACAAGGGTTTTTGTTTGCACAAAATTTGACAACTTCATTTGATTGCAATGTAGCTCCGTAAACAGGGGATCCTGCAGCTGTAGCTGTAAGTCCCTTAACTTGCGGTTCCAATGTTGTGAGATCCGGACCAATAGGGAACAAACTTGTGGCAACTTTAATTCCAGCGCCAATTGCTTGTTCGATTGCCCCTGCTATACCCACAGTATCATTTGGAACAACAACAAAACCATCAAACTCTTCTGAAGCTATGATATCTTCAATTTGAGAATACTGCAGAGTTGCATTAAACTCTCCATTAAAAATTGATGCTTCAACATCGCCTGCAGCATTTGCTGCATCTTTAACACCTTCCCAAGTAGCTTGATTGTATCCATTCTCACTCGAGGAAGCAAAAAAAGCAATTTTTAAAGATTTTGCATTCAGTTGTGAAAAAGAAACTACCAATAAGAAAGGAATTAAAATTATTTTTAGAATTTTCATTCTACATTCCTCCATATTTTTTAATCCTTAGATTAAAAATTAGTTGTATTGGGAATGGTTGTCAACTAATGTTATAAGTCGTAGTATTAAGTAATGTCTAATTCTTACAGGGTTTCTGCCGATATTGGCGGCACGTTTACGGATATTGTCATCGAAGACTTAAACAAAAAAGAATTAAAAAACGTTAAAGTTTTATCCACTCCAGAAAACCCAGCGAATGCAGTCGTTGAGGGACTTAAGAAGACTATAAATATCAATGAAATTGACTTTATTGTGCATGGCACCACTGTTGGTTTAAATGCCTTTTTAGAGCGAAAAGGCTCCAAGGTATTGTTGTTAATGACAAAAGGGGTGAGCGACTCTTTTATTATCTCCAGAGGTGATCGTAAAGAGTTGTATAATGTGCAATATAAAAAACAGAAACTTTTAATTTCTAGATCTGATGTTGTGAATATTGAAGAGCGACTTAATTGGTCAGGGGAAATTCTTAAAGAGCTTAACTATCAAGATTTAGATTTAGCAATTGAAAAAATTGAAGCTGAAAATATTCCAGCAATTGCAATTTGTTTTATTCACTCTTATGTAAATCCAATTCACGAAATAGAGGCAAAAAAATACTTACAATCAAAATTAAAAAATGAAGTTGAAATTTCTCTTTCACACGAGCTTGCTCGTGAGTGGAGAGAGCATGAAAGAGCATCAACAGCTATCATGAATAGTTATATAGGGCCGGTTATCAATAAATATCTAAGGTCTTTAAAATCGCAACTTGGTGAAGGAGGCTACTCCAAGCAACTTTATATCATGCAATCCAACGGAGGAATTATTCGAGCCGAGACGGCTATAGAGCAACCAGTGAAAACTTTATTATCGGGACCTGTCGGCGGAACAATAGGCGGGGTCGCCCTATCAAATGCAATTTCTAGAAAAAATTTAGTTTGTGTCGATATGGGAGGTACATCCTTTGATATGAGTTTAATTATTGATGGCAAACCATCGATTACAAACGAAACTGAATTAGAGCACTTACCTTTATTGATACCTCTAGTTGATATACATACCATAGGAGCTGGAGGAGGTTCTCTTACTTGGCTGGAAAATAATGCAATACGAGTAGGTCCCCAAAGCGCTGGTGCTAACCCAGGTCCTGCATGTTATGGAAAAGGGGGCGAATACCCTACTGTTACAGATGCAAATTTATTTTTAGGTAGGCTGGGCAAAGACTCTAAATTAGGCGGATGGATGCAATTAGATGTTGATGCCTCCGAAAAAGCACTGACTAGAATTTCAAAAGAAATTTCCATGAATAATATTGATTTAGCAGAGGGTATTATTTCAATCATTAATGCAAAAATGGCCGATGCTATAAGAACAATTACTGTTAAAAAGGGCATTGACCCAAGAGATTTTTCTCTGGTTTCCTTTGGCGGGGCAGGATCTATGCACGCAGTAGCTATTGCTGAAGAATTAGAAATGAATGAAGTGATCGTTCCTAATAACCCTGGGACTTTTTCGGCATGGGGAATGCTTCAAACGGATATTAGAAAAGATTTAAGCGTAAACTTTTTTAATGCATTCAGTTCAGTTAGTTTGGATGATCTTAAAAAACAATTTGAATTATTAAAAGCCGAAGCCATTCAACTTCTTGAAATAGAAAATGTTGAAAAAAGAGATATGTCCTTTTTTTTTAATGCGGATATGAGGTATATTGGTCAAGAATACTACGTCAATATATCTATAGGTGAAAACGATAGTATGGAAACTATTAATAAAAATTTTCATGAAACATATTTAAAACAATATGGACACTCAACTCCTTCTGGGCCATTGGAATTTATTAACATTCGTTTAATAGCAGAGGGTTTTATCCCCAAAGGTAACATTGCAGCTCAGAAACAAACAGCTAATGAATTAGTTAAATCTGATCAAAGAAATGTGGTCTTCAAAGGTGAATCCCATACTTGTCCAGTTTATGAACGAACCACTCTGCCTGTAAAAAAAGAAATTCACGGCCCATGTATTATTGAGGAAGAAACATCAACGACAGTTATCCCACCAAGTTACTTTTTTTTCTTGGATGATTTTAACAACTTATTTATTCAGAGGAAAAAATGAACAGATCTATAGACCCAATTACAACTGAAATTATCCGTAATGCATTTATTTCAATTGCACAAGATATGAATGCAGTTTTAATTAGGAGTGCTTATACACCAGTAATATACGAAGGTAAAGATTGTGTCGTTGCGCTGCTGGATGAGAAGGGAAATGTATTAGGCCAATCTTCTGGTCTACCTTTGTTTTTAGGTAATTTAGAAATATGTGTAAAAGAGACAGCCAATATTCACGGTTGGGATTATTTTAAAAAAGGAGATATTTTTTTTGTTAATGACTCTTACTTTACAGGAACACATTTAAACGACATCACAATTTTCGCACCTATATTTCATGAAAATACATTAGTTGGTTTTTCCGCAAGTAGAGCACACTGGTTAGATGTGGGTGCAAAAGACCCCGGGGGTTCTATGGACTCAACTAATATATATCAAGAGGGATTTAGATGGCCTCCAACTCGTCTCTACGAGAATGGCAGTCCAAGAACTGAAATAATTGAATTTTTAAAAATTAACGGACGATTTGGATATTCATTAGAGGGTGATATGAATGCCCAAATTGCAGCGGGTAAAACAGGTGAAAAGCGCTTTATTGATACAATTAAACGATTTGGAATAGAAAATGTAAAATTAGCAAGAGATGAAATTTTTAGACAAACAGAAGAACTAGAGAGACAGTCTGTAATGCAACTTAAGGATGGAGAGTATTTTGCTGAAGGCTACCTAGATAACGATGGGGTTGGTTTGGATCCTGTTCTGATCAAAATGAAAGTGGTTGTCAAAGGCGAGTCTATACATATTGATTTAGACGGATCTTCGCCACAAACTAACGGTCCGGTAAATTGTGGATTTGCACAAACGATCTCCGCATGTCGAGTAGCCTTTAAATTATTGATTAACCCAAAACGACCAGTAGACGGAGGAACTTTTAAAACTTTTACTGTGGAAGCCCCAGAGGGCTCGATATTTAAGGCGCAAACCCCTGCTGCCTGTCAGTGGTATTTTTCCAGTTTAGGCTTAGTAATTGATGCATTTGTAAAAGCACTATCCCCTGTGATCAAAGATGCCTCTGCAGCAGCGCATTATGGTGACTCAATGGTTATTTTTATAGGGGGTGTTGATCCAAGAAACAACGTACCTTTTTTATCTGTTGAACCAACATGTGGGGGCTGGGGTGGTTTTAACCAGTTTGATGGCGCTGATGGTTTAATCAATAATGTAAATGGAGGATTTAAAGATATTCCAGTCGAGGTTTTTGAAGGAAAGTATCCTGTCACAATTCATAATTATGGTTTTAGAACAGACTCAGGGGGCGCTGGTAAATATAGAGGAGGTTGTGGCCTCTATAGAGAGTATACCGTAAATGCGGATGGTTTTTGCTCTTTATGGTTTGAGAGATCTGTTACAACTGCTTGGGGGTTATTTGGTGGTAAAGACGGTGTTGGACCTAATGTAAAAATTGAGTATCCGGATGGGCGTATCGAAAATAAACTTAAAGCAAATGGCCAAGTCATTACCAAAGGCACAGTAATAACTACTTTTACAGGTGGCGGAGGGGGTTTTGAAAATCCTTTTGAGAGAGATGTGAACAGGGTTTTATTAGATTATCAAAATAATTATGTAAGTATTGAAGGTGCTGCAAACGACTACGGCGTAGTAATAGAAAATAGCACAGTGAATATGGAAAAAACCCAAGCACTAAGAAATTCTAGAAATAGTTAATCAGAAATAGAAGTCAGTAGACTAGCATTCCCACCCATAGCGGTAGTATTGTTTGACACGCTATGCTCATGGCAAAGTCTGGAGAGGTAGTGTGGCCCACCCGCTTTCGGCCCTGTTCCAGATAGACCCTGACCTCCGAAGGGTTGAACACCAACGACAGCACCAACAATATTTCTATTTACATAAATATTTCCAATATTACATACTTTTGTGACATAGTTAATGACTTGGTCTATTCGACTATGAATACCTAAGGTTAACCCAAACCCTAAATTATTTATTTCTTCGCAAAGTTTTTTGATTTCATTTGAATTATAAGAAACCACAT
>JAQBWI010000037.1 GCA_027625355.1 Pseudomonadota bacterium | reverse complement strand
AGGATATACTGGAGAGGATGGTTTTGAAACCTCAATTCCTAACGAAAATGCAGAGAATTTTATTAATCAAATTTTAAAAAATGAAAATACTCTCTTATGTGGTTTAGGTTGCCGTGACTCTCTAAGAGTTGAAGCAGGATTAAGTCTCTATGGTAATGAGATCAATGAAGATATTACACCAATTCAGGCTAACCTTTCATGGGCTCTAGATAAAAACAGATTAGAAGATAATAATTTAAATGGCTCAAGTATTTTATTGAGCCAACTTCAAGAAACTAAAAAAACTAGAAAAATTGGTATAACGCCTGTAAATAAAATTATGTTGAGGAATAATATGTCTTTGCATAACATGGAAAAAAATGAGATTGGATACATAACAAGCGGATGCTTTTCCCCCACACTTAAGAGATCAATTGGTATTGGATACATTAATAATTTTACTAACAAGTTAGATAAACTTTTTGTAAAAGTTAGAGGAGAATTTGAGGAAGTTATAATAGATAATATTCCTTTTGTTAAAAAGAATTATAAAAAAGGAGGTTAATATGGCTGAAAAAAAATATACAAAAGAACATGAATGGGTTGAAGTTGATGGAGACACCGCTACAGTTGGTATAACTAATCATGCCCAAGAAAGTTTGGGTGACATAGTATTTATTGATCTTCCAACGGTAGGTAAAGAAGTGAAATCAAATGAAGAGCTTTGTGTTATTGAGTCAGTAAAAGCAGCATCTGATATTTATGCTCCTATTGATGGTGAAGTAATAGAAATAAACAATAATCTTAATGATGATGCATCAATAGTTAATCAAGACCCTGAAAATGATGGCTGGATATTTAAAATGAAAATTGCTGATCCTAGTCAATATAATAACTTAATGACTTTGGATGAATATCTAGCTTCTTTGGAGAATTAAAATGATAGATATAAACTCTTTTGCAAGTAGACATATAGGCCCTAGAAATGAAGATATTAATAAAATGTTGAAAGTTGTTAAGTGTAAAAGCTTAGATGAATTAATTAAAAAAACTGTACCTGATCACATTTTATTTAAAGATAAATTAAAACTTAGGCCTGGAATGTCTGAAGAGTTTAATAAAGTTAATATGCAACTTTTATCTTTAAAGAATAAATTCAAAAAAACTTATATAGGGCTAGGATACCACAATACTGTTACACCAAGTGTAATTCTAAGAAATATATTAGAAAATCCAGGATGGTACACATCCTATACCCCATATCAACCAGAGGTTTCTCAAGGTAGATTAGAGATGTTAATGAATTTTCAACAAATGATTATTGATTTAACCGGTATGGACATTGCTAATGCGTCATTACTTGATGAAAGTACTGCAGCAGCAGAAGCAATGATGATGGCTTATAAAATTAAAAAAAATAAACAACACACTTTTTGTTTACAAAATGCTTGTCATCCTCAAACTATTTCAGTTTTAAAAACGAGAGCTAATCCTCTTGGAATTAAAATTATTGAAGGAGAGCCTAACGATGATACGTTTGGTTGTTTTATTCAAAATCCTGATACTTATGGTGAGATACATGATTTAGAAACATATATTTCAAAAAATAAATCACTTGAAATTATATCTATTGTAGCGGCAGATATTATGAGTATGGTGATTATGAAATCACCCGGTTCATTTAATGCAGATATCGTTATTGGAAGTTCGCAACGTTTTGGTGTTCCAATGGGTTTAGGTGGTCCTCATGCAGCTTTTTTTGCAACTAAAGATGAATTTAAAAGATTAATGCCAGGTAGGTTGATCGGAGTGTCTGTTGATAGAAATAATAAACGCTCCTATAGAATGGCCCTTCAAACTAGAGAACAGCATATAAGAAGAGAGAAGGCAACTAGCAATATTTGTACTGCTCAGGCTTTATTGGCAATTATTGCTGCTGCGTATGCAATTTATCATGGACCTGAAAGATTAAAAAATATTGCAACTAATATAAACTATAATGCACGATATTTAAAAAAATCCCTTCAAGAAATAGGTTTAAAAATTAATTCTAATAAATTTTTTGATACTTTAGTTATAGAGGACAATAATGCAGAATTATGGTTTGATAAATCAGTTAAGGAAGGAATCAATTTTAGATTAATAGATAATACTAAATTTTCTCTCACAATTGATGAAACAACTACTTTAGAAGATATCGATAACTTAATTTCTTTTTTTAATTCTTCAAACAAAAAAATTAATATTGATAATATTGAAAAAGATCTTGAAACTTTACTTTCTGATAAAAATTTAATTAGAGATGATGAAATTTTAACCCATCCTATTTTTAACATTTATCATTCTGAGACAGAAATGATGCGCTATTTAAAAAAATTAGAAAATAAAGACATTGCACTAAATAGATCAATGATACCTCTAGGTTCTTGTACTATGAAACTAAATGCTGCTTCAGAAATGTTACCAATTACACTGCCTGGTTTTGCTAATGCTCATCCTTTTTTAGAAAAAAATCAAAGAGAAGGGTACAATCAAATGATGCATGAATTAATTTCTATGCTGAAAGATATAACGGGTTTCGACGCAATATCTTTACAGCCTAATGCAGGAGCACAAGGAGAATTCGCTGGTTTGTTAGCGATAAAAAAATATCATGAGTCTAAAAATCAAGGTCATAGAAATATTTGTTTAATTCCTAATAGCGCACATGGTACTAATCCTGCTAGTGCACAAATGTGTGGCATGAAAGTATCTATAGTTAAATGTGATGATTTAGGTAATGTTGATTTAAGTCATCTTGAGCAAAAAATTAATGAAGCTGGTAAAAACCTTGCTGCTTTAATGATTACTTATCCTTCCACTCACGGTGTTTTTGAAGAGTCTATTTCAGAAATATGTGAAAAAATACATAAAGCTGGAGGTCAAGTTTATATGGATGGAGCTAATCTTAATGCTATGGTTGGTATTGCAAAACCTGGTAAATTTGGCCCCGATGTTTCCCATATGAATCTTCATAAAACTTTTTGTATTCCTCATGGAGGAGGTGGTCCTGGTATGGGCCCTATAGGTGTTAGATCCCACTTAGAGAAATTTTTACCTGGTCATCCAATTGTGCAAAATGAATTAGGTTTGACAGAATTAGATGCCGTATCAGCAGCTCCATGGGGAAGTCCATCTATATTGCCAATATCATACTCTTATATATCAATGATGGGTGATGAAGGTCTTAGGTTAGCTACACAAGTAGCAATATTAAATGCAAATTACATTAAAGAAAAATTGAAAGATTATTTTCCTCTACTTTATTCAGGTAAAAATGGGATGGTAGCCCATGAATGTATAATTGATATTAGGCCAATAAAGGAGGAGCTAAATATATCTGAAGAAGACATTGCAAAAAGATTAGTTGATTATGGTTTTCATGCCCCTACAATGTCTTTTCCTGTTCCTGGTACATTAATGATCGAACCTACTGAAAGTGAATCAAAAGAAGAAATAGATAGGTTTGTTACTGCTATGATATCAATTCATAAAGAAATAGAAAAAATTCGAAGCCGTAAATACGATCGTGATGACAACCCAATTAAAAATGCGCCTCATACTATAGAGGAGATAGCATCTGATAAATGGACTCACCCTTATTCACGAACTGAAGGAGCATTTCCACATTCTTATTTGTATAACAATAAATATTGGGCTCCAGTTGCTAGAATTGACAATGTATATGGAGATAGAAATTTATTTTGTGTGTGCCCTCCAATAGAGGAATACGAAGAAGTTTCTAACGCTTAAATTTAATGATCTATATTAATTTATTATTAGTATTTATTTGTATTGTTTTCATTCATGAATTTGGTCATTATTTATTTGCTAGAATATTCAAAGCTGAAGTTACTGATTTTTCTATTGGTTTTGGTAAACCAATATTTCAATTTACAGACAAAAATAACACTATCTGGAAAATATGCCCCATACCACTAGGGGGATATGTTAAAATAAAAGGCCTTGATACAGTTTTTCAAAAAAACTCAAATCAAGATCCGGGATCTTTTCAGTCTTTAAAGCTGTATCAAAAAATATTTATTCTACTTGCAGGAAGTGTTTTTAATATTTTATCCGCATGGATTGCTTTGTTTTGTATTTTCTTTTTCTTTGGTATTGCAAGTTTTTTACCAATTATTGGGACAGTTATGGATAACTCTGCAGCTCAAGAGAATGATTTAAGAGTTAATGATGTTATTATTTCAGTCAATAACGTTCAAGTTGATGAATTTAGCGATATTCCAAGGGCTTTAGCCAATGATAAATTTATTTCTTTATTACTGGATAGAGATGGCCAATTAATTGAAAAAAATTTTGAATTAAAATTTAATAAGGAAATTAATAGATATGTAATTGGTATTTCAACCAACAGTGATCCAATAATAGATAAGTTTAATCTTAATAAATCGCTTCAAAACTCTCTTGAATTTATTCCTGCTTATTATGGAGCATCACTAAATTTTTTAAAAAAATCATATGATGATAACACTTTAGGAGATCAATTAGCTGGACCAGTAGGTATCGTAAAAATGGCTGATCAAATGATGCTAGATAAAATAAGAGGAGTTATTTTCTTATTTATTGTAATTTCACTTTTTGTAGGAATATTTAATTTGTTGCCGATACCTCTTCTCGATGGTGGCCATATTATTTATTTCATTATTAGTAAGATATTTTCAAATTCTTTACCGGAATTGGTTACCCGCATTTATATTGCAACAGGTTTAACAATAATATCTTTTATGTTTATTTTTATTACTTTTAACGATATTTTTTATAAATAAATAACAAAGAAATGAGTGATATGTCTAATTTTAATAAAGTTAAAGCATTTATGAACACCTATGGTCAGGACGTAAAAGAAAAAGCTGAATTCCCTGAGAATAAAATAGTACAGCTAAGAATTGACTTGATTGAAGAGGAACTAAATGAGTTAAAAGAAGCTATAAAAAACAATGATATTGTTGAAGTTGCTGATGCTTTAACAGATATACTTTATGTTACATATGGGGCAGGGCATTCTTTTGGAATTAATTTAGATGAATGCTTTGATGAAGTTCAAAGATCCAATATGAGTAAGTTGGGAGAAGATGGAAAGCCTATATACAATGATTCAGGTAAGGTAATGAAAGGCCCGAACTATTTTGCACCAAATTTGAAAAAAATTGTTAATTTAGATTAAGTTAAGAGCTTTATCTAAAGCTGAAACTAAATCCTTTACATCTTCAATACCTACAGATAACCTTACAAGAGAGTCACTAATGCCCAGTTCTTCTCTAATATTTTTTTCAATAGAAGCATGAGTCATTATTGCTGGATGTTCAATTAAGCTCTCAACTCCACCTAGGCTTTCTGCTAAAGTAAAGATTTCTATATTTTCTAGAAATTTTAATGTTCCCTTTAAATCAGTATTTAAGTCTACTGAAATAATGCCACCAAATCCTCTCATTTGTGATTTAGCAATGTTATGATTTGAATCCTGTTTTAGTCCAGGATATCTTATCTTTTTAACTTTTGGATGATTATTTAAGTGCTCACTTATAATCATGGCATTAGAATTATGTTTTTCCATTCTAACTGATAATGTTTTGATGCTTCTAATTAACATATAACAGTCAAAAGGAGAGGGGATCGCACCTATTGCATTTTGTAAATATTTTATTTTTTCAGCCAATTTATTGTCATTTTTGATAATTATTGCACCTCCAATAATATCAGAATGACCACCAAGGTATTTTGTTGAAGAGTGTAGCACAACGTCAGCGCCCAAAGTTAGGGGCTGTTGGTTATAAGGGGAAGCAAAAGTATTATCACAAACTATTTTAATATCATCGTTAGGAATTTCTTTTTTTATTTTAGTAATATCTATTAATTTTAAAAGAGGATTAGATGGAGTCTCTAACCATATCATTTTGGTATTTTCTTTAATTAAGCCTGGCCAATTATCTTCTTTGGCAAAATCTGTATATGTAATTTCAATATTTTGATTTACATTTTTTACTTTATCAAAAATTCTCCTTGTACCTCCATAAACATCATCGGAACAAATAATATGAAAATTTTTATCCAAAGCATCTGTAAGGGTATTTATTGCTGCCATACCAGAAGAGAAAGCGTAAGCAAATTCACCTTCTTCTAATTCTTTAAGTAATTTTTCTAGTATTTCTCTAGTTGGATTATTTGTTCGAGCATATTCATATTTAAAATCCCCAGGACTTTTTTGTTTAAAAGTTGATGAGAGATGGATTGGGGGCATTACTGAGCCAGTTTCTTTGTCCTCTTTATGTCCAGCGTGTATAACTTTTGTATTAAAAAGTTTTTTTATTTCATTCATGATTATAACCAATCAGGTATTGGTAACCCATTATCATTTAAAAAATCTTTATTAAACATTTTATCATAATACTTATTAGCATCATCACAAAGTATCGTTACTATAGTATTTCCAGGACCTAATTCTTTAGCCATTTTAACAGCACCCATGACATTTACACCTGAACTAGTTCCCAGAAATAGTCCATCAGTTTTAATAAGTTTAAAGAGCATTTCTAAGCATTCTTTGTCATCCACATAGTAAGACATATCAACTTTACACTTTTCTAAATTTTTAGTTATTCTTGCTTGACCTATTCCTTCAGTAAAAGAGGGATCACCTTTTTTTTCTAAATTACCTGATGTAAAATAATTATACATAGAAGAGCCCTGTGAGTCAGTACACGCAATTTGTATGTTTTTATCTTTAGATTTAAGTCCTAAACCTATTCCAGTCAATGTCCCTCCAGTTCCAATTGCACAAGTAAAGCCATTAATCTTTCCATTTGTTTGATTGTATATTTCATTAGCGGTTGTTTGCTCATGAAATTTATAATTTGATGTATTTTCAAATTGTCCTGCCCAAAAAGTTTTTACACCTCTTTCTTTTTCTATTTCTTTAGCAAGTCTCTCAGATACTCTCTGATAATTGCCCGGATCAGAGTATGGTTTAGGATCTACAAGATGTAGTTCAGCTCCCATATTTTTTAAAATATCTCTTTTTGATGGAACAGTAATATTTGGCATAACAATGACTGTTTTGTAGCCTCTTGCATTGTTAACTAAGGTAAGTCCAATACCTGTGTTTCCAAATGTTCCTTCAACACAAATACCATTAGGTTCAATTAATTTATTTTTTTCTGCATCTAAAATTATGCCAAGAGCAGTTCTATCTTTTATTGATCCACCTGGATTTAAAAATTCAGCCTTACCATAGATTTCACAATTAGTTATTTCTGATGGGTATTTAAGCTTAATGAGGGGGGTATTTCCAATTAGATCGACTATATTATTTGTTATCATCAATATCTCTTACTCCATAAGGCTTAAAGCTAGAATCAGTGTTAGTACTAATATTTTTAGCAGGATTACCCACCATTGTCGCATGATCAGGGACATCTTTTAGCACAACAGTATTTGCTCCTATTCTGGCGCATTTACCGATTGTAATAGGTCCTAAAACTTGAGCGCTAGAACCAACAATTACATTATTCATTAAAGTAGGGTGTCTCTTACTATTTCTTTGACTCTCAGATTGTTCTGAAGGTGAAATACCTCCAAGTGTCACACCATGATAAAGTGTTACATCATCACCTATTTCTGAGCTTTCACCAATAACAACACCCATACCATGATCAATGAATAAGTTTTTGCCAATTTTAGCTCCAGGATGAATTTCTATGCCGGTTAAAAAACGGCTGAATTGAGAAATAATTCTAGCTATTAGAAAAAATTTATAATTCCAAATTTTGTGGGCTAAATGATGAAAGAAAACAGCTTTTACCCCAGGGTAAGTAAGGATAATACTTATCTTATCTCTTGCGGCAGGATCTCTTTTAATTATTGAGTTTAAATAATTATTCATGTTTAGGTGCTAAGTAATGATTATTTCAAATTTTTCAATTAGTATGCTTATATAGACTAAAATTCTCTTGTTTTTTATATATATGGTAAGTTTATGAGTAAGTTTAATGTTTATTATGAAGATACCGATGCCTCTGGTAGAGTTTATCATGCTAATTATTTAAAGTTCCTAGAAAGAAGTAGAACTAATTTAATTTATCAAACCATTTATACACATGAAGAATTATTAAAAAAATTTGATTTAATTTTTGTTGTTAAAGAATGTTCTATAAGTTTTAAGAAGCCAGCTTTTTTTGAAGATTTAATTAAGGTAACTTCAGAAATAGATCAGTTAAGTAGAGTAAAAATAAAATTTAATCAAAAAATTTATAGGAAATCAGATTTGCTAGTTCAAGCTTCTGTTCTGGTAATACCTGTTAACTCTTCAGGAAAAATTTCTAAACTACCTAACGAATTATATTTTTTTTTAGAAAAATTAAAAATTTAATTTTCAGGATTTTTTACTGATCTGCCCCAGCAAATAACTGCAAAATAAATTGATGTTAACACCCATAAAATAAAAATAATTGTACTATCTATCATAAAGAATTTTGAAGATGGTGTTGTAACAAGTTTTAAAGTTGTAGCAGACCAAATAATTGTAAAAAAAATTGTTAAGTTCCTTAATTCTTTGACCCTTAAGGGGTGAACAAATTTAATTGGAACAAAAGTCAATATTAAACAAATAATTATTACACCTACATTAATATATTCATGTGTTCCTAAAATAAAAAAATATAAAACAACTATATTCCAAACAGCGGGAAAACCTCTAAAATAATAATCCTCCGTTTTCATTTGAAGGTTTGAAAAAGTAAAAAGTGAAACTAAAAAAATTGCTGCAGGTAAAATTATTTCTAAGATACCCGGAACCATTCCAAACCAGTAGATCATTAAACTTGGAATAATTACATAATTTAAATAATCTATAACGCTATCAAGTATTGTTCCATCGATATTTGGTGTTTGTTCTGTGACATTAACTTTTCTTGCCAAAGTCCCGTCTAGTCCATCAATTAGTAGTGCCAAACCTAACCATAAAAAAGCACCAACAGCATCACTGTTCAGAATGGCTATAATAGCTAAAAAACCTAAAACTGCTCCAGATCCTGTAAAACCATGAACAGCCCAGGCCGCTATTTTGTTCTTATTTATTCTCTCTAAATTTAAAAACATAAGGTTTTATATCATTTTATTCAATAAATGTTTGATAATTTTATATTTATTTTAGGAATCAAATGATAGATTATTTCTATGAATATAGTTACCGATGTTCTCTTGCCAATAGCTCTAGCGTTTATTATGTTTTCTTTGGGTCTTGGTCTATCTTTAAATGATTTCACTAAAATATTTATTAAACCTAAGGAATTTTTTATTGGTTTTTTTTCTCAGTTAATTATTTTACCAATGGTGGCCTTAATTTTAGTTTCCATTTGGCCACTG
>JAQBWI010000036.1 GCA_027625355.1 Pseudomonadota bacterium | reverse complement strand
CATTTATGGTCCAGGTTTAAGATGGTCTTTAATGGGCACTTTTTTAACCTTCCATCTAGCAGGTGGTAAAATGGGAATGGCACATATGCTTGAACAGTTTGGTCCAGCTTTAAAACTTCCGTGGACCAAATTAAAAGCACCAAAACTTAATCAAAAACTTAGAAAAAGAATCATTGATGGTACTAAAATACAAGCTAAAAATAGATCAATAGAAAATTTATCAAATTTAAGAGATAATTTTTTAATAGATTTGCAGAAATTATTATTGAAATATAAAATTTAGAGAGTTACGTACGGCGATGTGCCTCTAAAATTTATGTCTAATTTTAATTCTTTATCAATAGGCGGGAAAGCTCTTTGTTGACATTCAATTCGAGGACAAATTCTACATGAAACACCAATAGGAGTTTGTAATTTTTTATTTTCTATGTCCATACCCTCAGAATAAATTAAGTCTTTTGCATATTTAACATCACAACCAAGACCTATAGATACAAAACTTTTAGGCATACCATGCTTTTCAATGCCTTTCTCAAATGCACGAGCAATACAGAAATATACTTTTCCATCTGGCATTCTAGAGATTTGAGGATGTATTTTGCCTGGGTTTAAAAATGCTATATAAACATTCCATCTTGGGCATGAGCCTCCATGCCTTGGTATATGAATTCCTGATAATGAAAATCTTTTAGAAACATTGCCAGCAATATCAGTTTTTAAAAAATGAAATGGCACACCTTCATTACCAGGTTTTTGTAAATTAGTTAACCTATGCGTAACTTGCTCAAAACTACACGCATAATGATGCATTAAAATCTCAACATCATATTTATTTTTTTTTGCGTTAATGAGAAAATCATCATATGGCATAAGAATCGCTGATGCGAAATAATTTAATAAAGAAATTTTTAACAAAGGCCTTACTTCCTCAGATTCAATATTATTAGTATTTATAATTGTATCTATTATATCTTCAGACTCAAGAAATGCTACTTGATAAGCTAAATGAAAATTCCTTGAAGTATATGTAAGCATTTCAGAAAGCTGGAGTAATTTTTTTTCTTTATCAAATTTTCTAACTGATTTTAGTTCTTCACTTGCTGGTACAATTTGCACATTAATATGATGTTTTTCTTTTAAATAATTTGTGAGTTTAAGTCCTGATCCAATATTATGTCCATCATCTAAACCTGCTTGCCTCCTAATACTTTCAGAAGCTAATTCAATTTGATGAAAATAATTTTTATTATCTTGTAAAAAATCTGACACAATCTCAACAGGAAGGCGACTGGGGCTCTGAACAACTGATGAATTTACGTCCATGGACTCTAATCTATTTTGCATATCTTCTTTAAAAGATTTATGTGCGTCATTAAGAGTTAAAAGAGCTTTAGCTATATTTGGATTGGAACTAATAAATTCAGCTGTTTCTTGATTGGTTATATCTAAATCTTCAAACATCTCATTACTCAAAACATCCATTACATCTGATAGAACTCTTTGATTACTTTCCAATGTTAAATCTTTTAGAGATAAACCTAATTCATTCCCCACTTTTATTAAAAGTGGAACGGTTATTGTTCTTCGACCACTCTCTAATAAATTTAAATAACTTGGTGAAATATCTAATTTTTTAGATAATTCAGATTGAGAGAAACCAAGTGTTCGTCTCTCTTTTCTGATTTTTGAGCCAATGTTTGATATTTCGTTAATTTCCATAATTTACAAAATTTACAATTTTACATATATTACAAATACTTTTATTACAAGATTTACCCTTATTTACCTTTATTTTATTGATTTATTAAACAGATTGTAAAATATGTAAATTATGAATAAAAATGAAAAAAATTTAATTGAAGATAATAAACTTAAAAATGACCGTAATTCATTAGAGAATAAGGTAATTGAAAAATCATTAGACTCATTCATTAGTTATGATGCTATTGATAATTCTAATGCTTATTATTCTGAAAGATACGGTTGGACTTTAAGAAAAAATTAACACTTTTAAATAACTACTTTTAAATAACTACTTTTTAATCTAATCAGTATATGTCAATGACCTATACAGCTAGCTCCAAAAGATATTCATATAAAAACTTTAAGAGATGTGGAAATAGTGGTTTAGATTTACCTCAAATTACTCTTGGCCTTTGGCATAATTTTGGTGGCAAAAATATTAAAGCAGAATCAAAAAAAATGATTTTTAGAGCCTTTGATAGAGGAGTAACACATTTTGACCTTGCTAATAATTATGGACCACCTCCAGGTTCAGCAGAAGCAAATTTTGGAAAAATTTTATCAAAAGAATTAAAAAAATATAGGGATGAAATAATTATATCATCAAAAGCTGGTTATGACATGTGGCCAGGACCCTATGGAGAATGGGGTTCAAAAAAATATATAACTGCAAGCCTTGATCAAAGCCTTAAAAGAATGAATTTAGATTATGTAGATATTTTTTATTCCCATAGATTTGATCCTAAAACGCCTTTGGAAGAAATGGCAGATGCTTTACATCGTGCAGTTCATCAGGGTAAAGCTCTTTATATAGGCATATCCTCTTACTCATCAAAACAAACAATTAAAATGTATAAACTTTTGAAGGAGAGAGGCATAACATGCTTAATTCACCAACCCTCTTACTCAATGATTAACAGATGGATAGAAAAAGATTTATTAAAAACTTTAAATAAACTAGGAATGGGTTGCATAGCCTTTTCCCCACTTGCTCAAGGAATGCTCTCAGAAAAATATATTAACAAAATACCTAAAATTTCTCGAGCAAATGAAGATTCATCATTAAATCCAAAACTAATAACAAAAAGTTATAAAGTTAAAATTGTTAATTTAAAAAAAATAGCAGATAAAAGAAACCAAACTATTAGCCAAATGGCATTATCATGGGTTTTAAGACATAAAGAAGTAACTTCAGCATTAATAGGTGCTAGAACACTTGAACAATTAGATGAATGTCTTGATAGTTTAAACAATCTAAACTTTACTAAACAAGAATTAAAAACAATTGATAAATATGCAAAAGAAGAACACATTAACTTGTGGTCTGCATCAAGTAAAAATTAACTATAATAATCTGCCTCAATAGGAGTTTCTTCTTTTCCCAGTATCATATCGGCTGCTTTTTCAGCTATCATAATTGTCCCTGCGTTCAAGTTTCCGCTTAAAATATCTGGCATAATTGACGAATCAATTACTCTTAAATTTTCTACCCCATATACTTTTGTTTCCTCATCTACTACTGACATAGAGTCGGTTCCCATTTTATTTGTACATGATGGATGATAGGCTGTATCAGCTGTGTTTCTTATTATATCATCTAACTCATTATCAGTAACATCGTATCCTGGTCTTAATTGTTCTCCTAAATATTTTTTCATACTTTCTTGTTTAAAAATTTTATTTGCTATTTTTACACTATCCCGCATTTGCTGCAGATCTTCTTCATGTTCCAAATAATTAAATTGTATTTTTGGATCATCTAAATAATTATTTGATTTAATTTCTACAAAACCTCTACTTTTTGGACGGTTAGGACTAGCGTGAAATTGGAAACCATCAAATGAGGGGTTGGTTAATCCATGATTAATTACTAAAGAAGGAAAGAAATGTAATTGAATATTAGGGTGCTTATATTTCTCAGAAGTTTTAACAAAACCACCTACTTCAAGATGTGAATATGTTAGCATTCCTTTTTTTAATAAAAACCACTTTATCCCTTCTATAGTTTGAGTTAAATAATTTGTTGATAGGTTGTATAATGTATCTTTGATTTTAGATTTATGCTGAATATAAATTTCCAGATGATCTTGTAAGTTTTTTCCAACTCCGGGCAAATGATTAATAATATCGATACCATTTTGATTAAGTAATTTTTCATCACCGATACCAGATAATTGTAATATTTTTGGAGAATTTATGGAACCTGATGAAAGTATTACTTCTTTATTACAGTAATAAATCTCAGAATTATTGTTTTTTTTACCTCTACACCAATAGCTTTTTTTTCTTTAAAAATAATTTTTGATACATCTGTATCGTTCTCTATTGAGAGATTTTTGTATCCATTAATTTTGTTTAGATAAGCTCTTGATACACCTTGTCTTTTTCCATTATCAATTGTTACATCAAATGTTCCAAAACCATCTTGCCTAAATCCATTTGAGTCTTCAAATGTATCATAGCCAGCTTCCGCGGCTGCTTTAATTAGTGCTTTAAATAAAGGAAATGCTTCATCTATTTTTGATCTATTCACCTTAAGCGGTCCTTTACCACCTCTATATAAATTCTCTCCTCCTGACCAAGTTTCAAGTTTTTTAAAATAAGGTAAAACATTTTTATAACCCCATTTGGGCAAATCATAAGATGCCCATCTTTCAAAATCTAATGGGTTGCCTCTTACAAAAACCATACCATTATGGGAAGAACAACCTCCAATCATTTTACCTCTTGGACAAAAAATTCTTCTATTGTTCAAATAAGGTTCTGGCTCAGAATAATACTTCCAATTATATTTAGGATCATGCATAGTGTATAGCAAAGCACTAGGCATATCTACTTTCCACGTATTACTTTTAGGTCCTGATTCAAGCAAGCAAACAGATGTTTTTTTATCTTTTGAAAGTCTATTTGCAAGAACACATCCTGCTGACCCAGCACCAATAATTATATAATCAAATGTTTTTTTCACTAAACCATTCTTTCAGTATGACCATCTACAGCTATAGCCTGACCTGAAATATTGATAGAATTATTACTTAAAAGATAGACAGCCATTGAAGCTATATCTTCTTTACTAACAAAAGATCTAATTGAAGTCATCGATTCAAATTCTTTTTGTAGTTTTTTAGGGCTAACTTTTAGTAATTTTGCTTTAGCGTTTATAACCCTCTTCATTCTATCTCCCTCTACTGAACCAGGACAGATAGCATTTACTCTAATCTTATATTTACCCAATTCAATTGCTAAACTTTTTGTTAATCCAATAATAGCCCACTTACTTGCGGCATAAGGGGTTCTTTGAGGAAAACCAAACAAACCTGCTGTTGATGACAAATTAATAATAGAGCCAGATTTATTTCTCTTTAAGAATGGAATAGCAAATTTTGTAAAAAAGAAATGACTGTTGAGATTTGTCTCAATAGTATTTTGCCATTCTTCATTAGTAATTTTTTCAATATACTTAGTGGGGCCTGCAATACCTACATTATTAATCAAACCATCAATTTTTTTTAAATGTGAAAGAGATAAAAAATATTTTCTAACTTGATTGTAATTATTTGCATCAAGTTGATTTGCAAAAATTTTATTTTTGAATTTATTATTATGCTTTATCTTATTTATTTTTTGTTGATCTATATCCGTTAAATAAACCTTACCACCATTTTGAACTATCAGTTTTGAAATTGTAAAGCCAATACCATCTCCAGCAGCCGAAATTATAAATTTTTTATTTTTTAAAATCATCAATTTAAAAAAATATTATTTTAAATTTTAACCATCTTTACTAAGAGAAATGGCAAGTTCTTTTTCAGTAATATATCCTTTTGTATCTCCCATTTTATCTACAACCATTATAGTGCATCTATCTGATAGAACTTTGGGTAAAAACTGCTCAATATAAGAGCTTTCATCAACTTTGAACACATCTGCCAATTTTAGATCTTTTGAATTAAATTCATTTGCTTTAATCATCACAGTTTTAGCTTTAAGTACTTTTGCCCTGTTTACATCTTTAACAAAAGCCTCAACATAATCATCAGCAGGACTCATGATAATTTCTTCTGGCGTGCCAGTTTGAACTAATCTCCCACCATTTAAAATACCAATATGATCTCCTAATCTAAGAGACTCATCTAAATCATGCGTTATGAAAACAATCGTTTTTTTTAATTTTGCCTGTAATTCAATAAGTTGACTTTGCATATCACTTCTTATTAATGGATCTAAAGCGCTGAACGCTTCATCCATCAAAAGAATTTGTGGGTTTGTGGCTAAAGCTCTTGCCAATCCAACTCTTTGCTGCATTCCTCCAGAAAGTTGATTTGGATATTGATCCTCAAAACCTTGTAAGCCCACTGACTCGACTTGTATCATTGAAAGTTCTCTTCTTTCTTCTGGATCTTTTCCTTGGATCTCTAAACCGTAACCAACATTTTCTAAAACTGTTTTATGAGGAAAGAGACCAAATCGTTGAAAAACCATACTCATTTCATGTTTTCTAAATTCTATTAACTGTTTTTCATTTAATTCCATGACATTTGTACCATCAACAATAATATCTCCGTCCGTTGGATCAATAAGTCTATTTAAATGTCTTATTAAAGTTGATTTGCCTGATCCTGATAAACCCATACAAACAAAAGTCTCTCCTTCTTCTATAGATAAGGAGACATTATCTAAGCCAACTGTATGCCCAGTTTTTTCTAAAACTTCTTCTTTTGAAGCTCCTCCTTTGACCATCGGCAAGACTGAATCTGGATTAGTACCAAATATCTTAAATACGTTTTTAACTTCAATCTTTGACATGTTTATTTTTTCTTTTTTTGTGGTTTTGTTCTCTCTTGAATCTTATCACCATATGCTTGTGTCATCCTATCAAGAACTATTGCTAAAAGAACAATTGCTAAACCTGCCTCAAGTGCAGCGCCAACATTTAACTGCTGCAAACCTAGTAAGACCTCATCACCCAAACCTCTTGTCCCAATCATCGATGCGATAACAACCATAGCGAGAGCCATCATTGTGCATTGATTGATACCTTGCATAATATTAGGTAAGGCTAGAGGCATTTGTACTCCCCATAATTTTTGTTTTTTATTTGCACCAAAAGACTCAGCTGCCTCAATAATTTCATTATCAACTAATCTTATACCTAAATCTGTAAGTCTTATGAGTGGTGGGGCGGCGTAAACAATAATAGATATAATAGCGGGTATAGCACCTAAGCCAAAAAGAATAATACCGGGTATTAAATAGCAAAACGCAGGAATTACTTGCATTAAATCTAAAACTGGCAGGATTGCATTTCTGACTCTCTCACTCCTCGCCATAGCAATACCAACCGGAATACCAATTATAATACAAAGAACAATTCCAAGTACAACCATTGTAGTAGTTTCAATAGCTTTGTCCCAAAATCTTGGGTTTAAAAAACCAATAAAAAAAGTACAAAAACCTACAAATACTGTTGTTCCAACTTTTCTACCACTTGTAAAATATGTAATTGCAACAACTCCTATGATTACAATAGGCCAAGGAGCTTGAACTATAATTGTTTTAAGAGTTGTGTAACCTCTCAACAAGCCATACCCAATTGCATCAAATATAAGACCATAGTCTTCAATAAAACCTTTCCAACCCGTATTAATCCAATCCTTAAAAGGAGTATCTAGCCACCTAGGCCAATCAACAAGCCATTTAGGATCAGAAATTAACTCAACAAGACTCTCAGGTTTTCTTTTTGAAGAACTATAGCTAACTATTAATAAAACAATAAAAGTTGCAAAATATAATAGGTAAAATATTGATCGAGGAATTTTTTTCATTTTTAAATCTCAATGTTAGTTGCCAGGGCAAGTACGCCCTGGCAAAAAATTTTATAATGCTGCCTTTACCTTGTCAGCAATCTCAGATGGGACCCAAGCTTCCCACTCAGAGTTATTTTCAAGATAATGCATAGCTGTAAGCTCCATATCTCCACCAGACTCATCAACATAAAAAGCAAGCATTTCATTAACTTTATCTGTTGAGAGAGTATATTTTTTTGCAAAATCAATAATTTCAGGATTTGACTCAGCAAATTTAACAGTAGCCAATTTTGTTAATGCCATATCTTTATATTCGCATGCGCATGAAGGAGTATATGCTTCCAAACCATCTGCTTTAATTTTATTAACTACAGCCATCATATCATCCCAGCACTGTTTGTCATAAGTAGGCTCAGTTAAACGAACCATATCAATGTCAGCTTTTCCCATTAAACTTGTAGGGGTCCAATAATAAGTCAAAATTGGTTGACCTTTTGCAAATGCAGCAGCAATTGTTGCATCTAGTGCTCCTGTAGAACCTGGATCAAAATTTGTGTATAGATCTCCAAGTCCATATTCTTCAAGTTTAACTTGATTTATCGAGTAACAAGTCCATCCAGAAATACAACTTGAAAGCCTGCCTTTTGATGGGTCTTCCGGGTCCTTAAATACTTCCCATATTCCAGGTTTTTTTAAGTCTTCAACTGATGTAATTCCATATTTATCTGATGTTGCTCTATCAATAAAAAAAGCCTGAACAGAAGCTGGTGTGTTCACTCCCAAATCCATCAAATTACCAGATGCAATTTCTGGCTTAATAGTGTCGACATTATTATCTGCCCAATGCTCAAAAATAATATCCAACTGATTGTCGATAACTGCTGCTAAAATCGGATTAGTACTTCCTTTTGTAACTTCAACGTTACAATCATAGCCGTGTTCCATAATGAAACCACTAATTGCTGTATGAATATTAGCACTATCCCAGTCGAAGTCTCCAACTTTTACAGTACAAGCATTTGCACTAAAAGAACCAAGGGAGAAAGCGAACAAAAGAGATAGAACTAGAAATGATTTTTTAATAAATTTCATATTCTTTACTCCTAATTTATATAAAATTTATAACTCTTATTTAATTTCAAACAACCTGTTTTTGGAAAAATATGACAGATTTAAAAAATAATTTCAGAAAAAATATTTATATTATGAAACTTTTCTCTCTCTATATGCTACATACACTCCACTTATAATAATTAAAACACCACCTATTATCACTGAATTACTGGGTATTTCATAAAAGAAAAAATATCCCATTAAGCCGACAAATATAAAAGAAGAGTACTCAAAAGGAGATGTTACAGCCACATCAGCATGTCGAGCAGCTTGAGACATAAAAAAATGACCCATGGAGCCCATAATGCCAAGGCTTAGCGCAAGAATTAAATTAAAAGTATCAGGAATAATAAAATCAGAAGGAAAAAATATTAAAGAAGTAAAGAGCAATGCAAACGAATAATAAAAAACTATCGAGGTGCTAGACTCAGTATTCATTAGTGATCTAGTAGTAAGATAAACTGATGCCATAAACAAAGCTGAACCAATAGGCAATAAGGATTTAAGCTGAAATAAATCTGTTCCAGGTTTAATAATAACCAAAACACCAACAAAGCCAATTATAATGGCAAGTATTCTATGTATGCCAATTTTTTCACCTAGAATGGGAACGGCTAATAAAGCAGCAATGATTGGGGCGCTATGAGCAATAGCTATATTTTCTGATAGTAGTAAATATTTTATCCCAAAGATATAAAGAACAACACATCCAACAGCAGAAAAAGCTCTTACAAAATGCCTAACTGGTTTTTTTGTTTTTATAGAATTAATTCCTGAGTGATAAACTAGATATAAAGAAATAATTGACCCACTGAATGCTCTAAAAAAAACCGCTTCCCACACAGGGAAGTTCATCGTTAAATTTTTATAAATAATATCATTAATACTGAGGCTGAACATTCCCAGCGTCATCAAAAGTATCCCAAGTAAATTTTTATTCATAAAGA
>JAQBWI010000035.1 GCA_027625355.1 Pseudomonadota bacterium | reverse complement strand
AATACTTGAAAGAGAGGAGCTACAAAAATTTGGAGGAGGCTGTCATCAAAAAATTGGAGTATCTTATCAAAATACTCATTTTGGAAAAATAAAGTTTAGTAAAGGAGAACAAGAAGATGGATCCTCATTTTATGAAAAAATTATTTATGAAAACAATAACCCCTCTTATGTTAAGCCAAAATCTATCGCTGAGATATTTCCTGAACAGCTTAGCGATTATAATTTTTTTAATAGAAAAGTAATTGAAAGTAGCATTGAAGAATTATCGAAAATAAAAGATAAATGTATTTGGATTTCTAGACAAAGTGCTTTGCCTCAAAACGTAAGTATAGATAATTCTAATATTATTTGGGTAAGCGGATTAGAAACTTGGAAAAATATAGTAGAAAGAGGAATATGGATAAATGGATCTTCAGATGGTTTGGGGGAAGATATAGATCCTAAAATTAAATCTTTAACAAATAATGAATGGATCAAATTAACACATTTAGACTCACCTGTTTCAAGAATAAAAAATGTTATTTACACATATGAATTAGAAAAAAATGATATCTCTTTAAATCTTGAAAATAAAAACTATTTTTATTGGATGAGTGCAAGTGCCTTTAAGTATGCAATTACTAAATATCCAAATATACAAAATAAATTTCATTTTTGCGGGCCAGGTAACACGTATAATGAAATAAAAAAGATATTAGGTGATGACTCTAAGAATTTAACTATAGAACTTTCATATAAGGAGTGGAAAAATAATATTCTTCTTTCAATTGATTAATGACTAATAATAAATTTTATAACGCTTTAAATAAAATACCACAATCAACTCCACCAATATGGTTTATGCGTCAAGCAGGAAGATATCACTCACACTATCAACAGCTAAAACTTAAATATACTTTTGAAGAATTATGTAAAAATGCTGAACTAGCTGCTGAAGTTGCCTGTGGGCCAGTTGAAGAATTTGATTTTGATGTTGCGATACTTTTTAGTGATATATTATTTGTTTTAGAAGGTCTTGGTTTAGAATTAGAATTTAACCCAGGTCCAATATTTAAAGAAGAATTAAATTCAAAGAATTATAAAAAATTCAATGATATTGACAGAGCTATTGAGCATATGGCTTTTCAAAGTGACGCAATTAAATTTACAAGACAAAAACTTGCCAAAGATAAAAGTCTTATAGGATTTGTTGGAGGTTTATGGACTATTTTAAGATTCGCCACGGGACAAAATAAAGTAAAGAAAAATTTTAAAAATTTTTATATAGATTTTATGGAAACAACTCTTCTGGAAGTAATTAAAAAAAATATCAGATTACAACTGGATGCAGGAGCAGAAGTTGTTATGATGTTTGATAGTGGGATATCTTCTCTAGAAAATAGTTTTTATAGAGGTAAGTATCGTCTTCTTTTAAAAAATATATCAAATTCATTTCCTAATAAAGTTGGTTATTATGCCAGAGGAAAAAACTATAATGAAATTTCTTATTTGTTAGATCTTCCTTTTGCTGGACTTGGAGTAGACAGTAACGTTGGCTTACAACATATTTTTTTAAATTCTAAATTTGGTTTCATTCAAGGTAATTTTAATGAAAATCATTTATTGCTTGATTCAAAAGAGCTAGAGAATGAATTAAATACATATTTAGATACTATGAAAAATATTGATGACTTAAATGGATGGGTTTGTGGATTAGGTCATGGAATTAACAAGGCCACTCCTGAGAAAAATGTTCATTTATTTATAGAAACAATCAGAAAAAAATTTAATTAAACAATATGAAATATTTTGGTGAAAAAAATTATGAGCATGGCAGTAAGGATAAAACAGGAATCTTGATTACTAACTTAGGGACCCCTGATGCACCAAATGCAAAATCACTTAAGATATATTTAAATCAATTTCTTTCAGATCCAAGAGTAATTGAAATTCCAAAAATAATATGGCAAATAATTTTAAAACTGATTATTCTGCAGATCAGACCAAGAAAATCTGCTGCTAATTACAAAAAAATTTGGACAGATAAAGGTTCTCCACTTTTAGATATTTCACAAAGACAATTAGACGGTGTTAAGAAAATAATATCAGAAAAATATCCAAATGTTCATTTTGCACTAGGAATGCGTTATGGCAATCCTTCTATAGAAAAAGCTTTAAAAGATTTGCAACAAAAACAAGTAAGACGACTACTAGTTTTGCCTTTATACCCCCAATATTGTGCAGCGACAACAGCAAGTACATTCGATGAGGTAACGAATACTTTGCAAAAATGGAGATGGATCCCTGAATTACGTTTTATTAATCAATATTTTGAAGAAGAAAAATATATTGAAACTTTAGTATACTCTATAGAAGATTTTTGGAAAAAAAATGGTAAGCCTCAAAAAATAATTTTTAGTTATCATGGTATTCCTAAAAGATATTTAATTAATGGCGATCCATATCACTGCTTTTGTCTAAAGACGACTAGGCTAGTTAAAGAAAAAATGAGACTTAGTGATCATCAAATTATGACGACTTTTCAAAGTAGATTTGGAAGAGAAGAATGGTTACAGCCATATACAAGTGAAACATTAAAGGAGTTACCTAGCAAAGGTATAAAAGATATCCATATTATATCACCTGGGTTTAGCGCAGATTGTCTTGAAACACTTGAAGAATTAGAGGAAGAAAATAGAGAATATTTTATTGAGTCTGGGGGAGAAAAATACAAATACATTCCTTGTCTAAATGATAATGAAAAACATTTAGATTTTATTTCATATTTAATTATAAAAAATACTCATGGTTGGAATAAAGAATGACACAGCACAATTTTGATGAAGCAAAAAAATGGTTTGAAGATCTCCGAAATCAACTCATTAAGATAATTGCTGATATAGATGGTAATGATTTTATTAAAACTAACTGGAGTCACAGTCATCAAGGTGGTGGAACAATGGCAAAGATTAAAGGATCAGTTATTGAAAAAGGCGGAGTAAATATATCATCTGTATCTGGAAAATTTAACAGTCAAATGCAGGATAAAATTCCTGGAGCAAAAAATAACCCAAAATATAACGCTACTGGTATAAGTGTAGTATTGCACCCTGTGTCTCCTAAAATTCCCTCGATGCATTTTAATACTCGTTATTTGGTGACAACTGAACAATGGTTTGGTGGTGGAATGGATATTACTCCTTGCATGGAATTTGAAAACCTTGAACTCTATCATCAGGGATTAAAATATATTTGCGATAAGTACGACACAAAAAAATATTCTGAATATAAAAAATGGTGTGATGATTATTTTTATCTTCCTCATCGAAAAGAAGCAAGAGGAGCAGGTGGTATATTTTTTGATTATTTAAAAAATGACTGGGAACAAGATTTTGATTTTATTAAGGATATTGGAAAATATTTCAGAGATTTTATTCAATCAACTCTAATGGAATTAAAAAATGAAAATTGGAGTGATAAAGAAAAAGATTTGCAACTAATAAAAAGAAGTCGTTATGCAGAGTTTAACTTATTGCATGATAGAGGAACCAAGTTTGGTTTAGAGACTGGTGGAAATATTGATGCAATTTTAATGTCAATGCCTCCAGTAGCTAAGTGGGATTAAGGTGGTCTTTAATATATTAAAAACAATCCATATTTTTAGTGTAATAGCATGGATGGCAGGGCTTTTATATTTACCAAGGATATTTGTTTATCATGCTGAAGAGGATATTAAAAAAGAAACATCAGAGACTTTCAAAATAATGGAAAAGAAATTATTTAATATAATTATGATGCCTGCATTTATTTTTACGTGGATTTCTGGACTGTCTATGCTGTATTATATTGGTTTAGATTTCTGGCTTTTTATGAAAATCTTTTTTGTTCTTTTACTTACAATCTATCATTTTATATGCAGAAAATGGTTGCTGAGTTTTGCTAATGATAAGAACAAAATAAAATCTAAATTCTTTAGAATTACTAATGAAATTCCTGCATTCATATTAATTTTAATCATAATTTTAGTAGTTTTTAAGCCCTTTTGAGCATAATTGTATTATTCATATTGAATTAAAATTTCTTAGTTGTATTGCTTGGTAATTGAATTTTTCTTAGGAGGAAATAAAATGAAAAAATTAATTAATATTTTTTTGGTATTGGTTATCTCAAGTTTTGTTTCAATCTCGCATGCTGCTTCTTTAAAGTGGTCAATGCCAGGTGACTCATTAACTCTAGATCCACATGCACAAAATGAAGGACCTACTCACATGGTCTCTCGTCAAGTTTATGAAGGATTAGTAACTCCAGGTATTAACATGGAAATACTCCCACAACTTGCAGAGTCATGGGATATTACTAGTGCTGATACTTGGGTATTTAATATTCGTAAAGGTGTTAAGTTTCATGATGGCTCATCTTTAAATGCAAGCGATATTGCTTTTAGTATTAATAGAGCGAAAACAGCTCCATCAGATATGGTGGATTTGATTAAAAGTATTAAATCAGCTTCAGCTACAGGTGATTATACACTTGAAATAAAAACTGAAGGACCAAATCCTATTCTTTTAAACCAATTAACTCAGATATTTGTAATGTCTGAAGCTTGGGCAAAAGCAAATGGTTGTGAAGTATCATATAATTGGGATGCTGGAGAGACTTCTTACTGTGCATCTAATGCAAATGGTACTGGGCCTTTTAAAATTACTTTTAGAGAACAGGATGTAAGAACTGTTTTTGAAAAACATACTGACTGGTGGGGAGATCATAGTACACACAACATAGATCAGATTGAATTACTTCCAATTAAAAATGATGCAACAAGAGTTGCAGCACTTCTTTCTGGAGAAATCGATTATACAAATGTTGTTCCTGTGCAAGATATTCAAAGAATCGAGTCTTCATCTGGACATATTGTAAAAATGACTCCACAAAACAGAACTATATTCTTTGGAATGGATCAAGGCTCAGCTGAACTTAATTCTTCTAATATAAAAGGAAAAAATCCTTTTGCGGATAAAAGAGTTCGTTTAGCAATGTATCATGCTTTAGATATGGATGCCATTAAGGATAAAGTTATGAGAGGGCAAAGTGTACCTGCTGGTATTATTACCGCTCCCGGTGTAAACGGCCATACTCCTGAAAGAGATCAGAGATTACCTTATGACCCTGAACTTTCAAAAAAACTTTTAGCAGAAGCTGGTTATCCAGACGGATTTGAGCTGACACTTGATTGTCCAAATGATCGTTACATTAACGATGAAGCAATTTGTGTTGCTGCTGTAGGGATGTTTGCGAAAATAGGGGTAAAAGTAAATTTAGATGCCAAAACTAAAAGTCAGCACTTTTCTGAAGTAAAAGAGGGTGATGCTAATGGTATGACAAGTGATATGTATATGTTAGGTTGGGGAGTTCCAACTTTTGATAGTCACTATGTTTACTCCTATCTATTTGAGAGCTCTGGAAGTTGGAACAAAGTTAATTTTTCTAACTCTAGAGTTGACGAATTAGTTGCAGCAATGGGTGTTGAAACAGACTTAGATAAAAGGAATGCTATGATTGCAGAAGCTTGGGATATCACTCAAGACGATGTAACATACTTACCTTTACATCACCAAGTTGTTAACCAAGCATCTAAAAGTAATGTCGATGTTCCTATTAGAATGAACAACGAACCATTATTTAGATTTGCAAACGTAAACTAAAAAATTAACTTATAATTTCTGGTCAGTGAAATATTCTGACCAGAATTTCACATAATGATCAGCTATTTCTTTAAAAGACTACTTCAATCTATTCTTGTTATGTTTGTTGTAGCTTTTGTTTCATTCTCTTTATTTAATTTTGTTGGAGATCCTGTTAACAGCATGACTGGGGAAGATGCTTCAGATGAGAGAAGGGCTGAAGTGAGAGAAATATTAGGATTAAATGATCCCGTTTATATTCAATTTTCACGATTTGTTGGAAATATAATTCAAGGGAATTTTGGAATATCTTATCAATTAAAAAGAGAAGTTTCAGATTTAATTGGAGAAAGATTGCCAGCTACTCTTGAATTAGTTTTTGTTTCTGCAATGCTAGCAATAATAATAGGAACAATTTTAGGAGTTTATACAGGAATTCATAGAGATAGCTTTATTTCAAATGTTATTCTTGTTGTGTCTTTAGCAGGGGTTTCACTTCCAACATTTATTATTGGAATCATGCTAATATATTTGTTTTCTGTAATTTTAGGTATTCTTCCATCTTTTGGAAGGGGAGAAGTAACTGATTTAGGTTTTTGGACAACAGGTTTTTTAACTTTATCTGGTTTAAAAGCTCTAATACTTCCTTCTATTACTCTTAGTCTTTTTCAAATGACTTATGTCATCAGGCTAGTAAGAGCAGAAATGATGGAAATATTACAAACTGATTATATTAAATTTGCTAGAGCAAGAGGCATAAAAAACAATATTATTAACTATAAACACGCACTCAAAAATGGTTTAATTCCAGTCATCACAATTACAGGTATAAATATTGGTACCTTGATTGCTTTTTCAATTATTACAGAAACAGTTTTTCAATGGCCAGGTATGGGTTCCTTATTTATTAATGCCGTATATTTTGTCGATATACCTATTATGTCAGCATATATGATTATGGTTGCTTTTATTTTTGTAATGATAAACTTTATAGTTGATATTACTTACTATTTTATTGATCCAAGAATTAGGTTGAAGGAAGAGAGTGAATAATAATGATTAAAAAAACTTTTAATAAAATGTATGATACCGATATTGGCTATAGTTTTTTTAATTCAAAAATAGCAATTATTTCTTCGAGTATTTTCTTTATCATTTTTCTTTGCTCTTTTTTTGCAGGAATAGTAGCACCCTACAATCCATTTGATCCAGCTAGTGTTTCTTTAATGGATGCTTTTACACCGCCTGTTTGGTCCGAAGGAGGAAGTGCAAGTTTTTTTCTAGGTACTGATCAACAAGGACGGGATATGTTTTCTACTATGATTTATGGTTCAAGAATTTCTTTAATTGTTGGTTTTGCATCAATTCTTTTTGCAATGATATTAGGCGTCTTTCTTGGTTTAACAGCTGGGTATATAGGGGGGAGATATGAAATAATAGTGATGCGTTTTACTGACATACAATTAACCATACCAACTATTTTGATGGCTTTATTAGTAGATGGAATAGCTAGAGCAGTAATTTCCCGATCAATGCATGACGAGATGGCAATTTATGTTTTAATCTTTGCAATTGGTATTTCTGAATGGCCTCAGTTTGCTAGAGTTACTAGAGCATCAACTCTTGTTGAAAAAAATAAAGAGTACGTCTCAGCTTCAAGAATTATTGGTTTATCAAATATAATTATAATGTTTAAGCATATATTACCTAATATTCTTAGACCTATACTTGTAATTGCAACAATTGGTTTAGCTTTAGCTATAATTACAGAATCTACTTTAAGTTTTTTAGGAGTTGGAGTACCACCAACAACACCTTCTTTAGGAACACTTATCAGATTTGGAAATAATTTTTTATTTTCTGGTGAATGGTGGATAACCTTTTTCCCTGCAATCTTTCTTGTCGTTTTAGCTTTGTCTATTAATCTTCTTGGAGATTGGATGAGAGACGCCTTAAATCCAAAATTAAAAAAGAGATGAGTTTATTAGAAATTAAAAATTTAAACATTAGTTACAAAACTAGAAAAGAAACTATAGTTGCGAGTAGTAATGTTAATTTTACATTAGAGAGAGGCGAAATACTAGGCATTGTTGGTGAGTCTGGATCTGGAAAATCAACTATTGCTAATGCAATTATTAATTTAATTGATCCACCTGGGCAAATTACTGATGGTACAATAAAGATAGACAATAAAGAATTGCAAAATAATGAAGAAGTTATTCAAAAAATAAGAGGAAAAAAAATAGGATTTGTTTTTCAAGATCCACAAACCTCATTAAATCCACTTTTTAAAATAAAAGATCAATTAATAGAGACAATACAAACTCATTTAAATATATCCTACGAAGAGGCTCTAAAAAAATCAATTAATCTTCTTAAAGAAGTTGGAATAGAAAATGCAACTAAAAGAATTGAGGATTACCCTCATCAATTTAGTGGAGGTATGCGTCAACGTGTTGTTATTGCCCTAGCAATAAGTTGTGAGCCAGATCTAATAATAGCAGATGAGCCCACAACTGCATTAGATGTTAGTATTCAGTATCAAATTATAGAATTATTAAAAGAACTTACAAAAAAAAGAAATTTAGGAGTTGTTATAATTACCCATGATATGGGTGTGATTGCGGAAACAACAAATAAAGTAATAGTTATGCGTCATGGATTGATTGTGGAGCAAGGAAATACTAAGGATTTGCTAACTAACCCAAAATCCACAGAAGCACGAAGTTTAGTTATATCTGTTCCGCCAACAAATAAAAAAATTAAAAGATTTAAACTTATTGGCCCTGATGGCTCAGAAATTACATCAAGTTCAGACAATTTAACAAAAAATATTATTAAAACGTGGGGGGTAAGAAAAAACACTAATCAAAAATTATTAGAGCTACAAAACATCACAAAGATTTTTGATGATCAGTCTATCTCTTATAGAAAAAAAATAGATGAAAATGCAGTTAAGGCAGTAAACAATGTTTCATTTCAGTTATTTGAAGGAGAAACACTCGGTTTAGTTGGGGAGTCAGGTTCTGGTAAATCTACAATTGCTAAAATCATCACTGGGTTAGTAAGGCCATCAGTTGGTAAACTAGAGTATAATGGCTTGTCACTTTATAACTCAAAAAGAAAGTATCAAATTGATAAAAGTAGGGGTCAAATACAAATGATTTTCCAAGACCCATATTCATCATTAAATCCAAGATTTAAAGTAAAGGATATTATTGCTGAACCAATAAAATTTTTTCAAAAAGGTATTACGAGAAATGACTTGGAGCAAAACATTAATGATTTAATTGATATTGTTGGAATGACTAGAAAATCTTTAGATCGGTACCCACATGAATTTTCTGGAGGTCAGAGACAAAGAATTTCTATTGCAAGAGCACTTGCAACAAGACCAAGATTATTAATTTGTGACGAGCCCACATCAGCTTTGGATGTAAGTATTCAGGCGCAAATATTAAATTTATTAAAAGATATTCAAGATGAATTGCATTTGACAATGCTATTTATCAGTCATGATCTACCTGTTATTAGGCAGATGTGTAATAGAATTATTGTGTTAAAAAATGGTATTGTATGTGAGTCAAATGATACTGAGACATTATTTAATAACCCTCTACATGAATACACAAAAGAATTGATAAGATTGATGCCAAAAATTGAGTCAATTATCTAACCTGACAAAATTTAAAATGATGTATATTTCATTATTTATTGTTGCTTTTACAGTCGCAACAATAATTCCATTTGGATCAGAAGCATACTTTATTACTTTACTATCATTGGGAGAATACAATAGTTTATTATTATTGTTAGTTGTATCAATCGGTAATGTGCTTGGTTCTTTATTCAATTGGGTTTGTGGATTTTATATAAATTATTTTATTAAAAAATCTTGGTTTCCAATCAATAATAAAATGATTGATAAAGGTAATAAAATATTTTCTAGGTATGGTAAATGGCCACTTTTATTTTCATGGGTGCCTTTTATTGGTGACCCTATTACTTTTG
>JAQBWI010000034.1 GCA_027625355.1 Pseudomonadota bacterium | reverse complement strand
ACTTTTGATTTGTACTAATTCTTCAGCTAATCTTACGACATTAATAACCAAAGGGACCATTTCACTTTTTCCTTTTAAAGTTAACTCTGCGTCTAATTTTAATTCATTTTCATTATCATATGAGAATTTTTTAGTATCAATAACTGCTAAAGGAAATGTTTTAGTATCAAAAAAAATATTACTTAAAAGTAAGTCTTTATATTTTATATAGTTCATTTCTAAATCATCAATTTGAACTGAAAAAATAGCTTTATTATTTTCTTTTTTTTCTACATCAAGTTCCACAAAACCTTCAATTGTATTAAACTGACCTTTGACATTTTTTGCAAAAAGGACAGGTAATTCAAATTCAATAGTTGAAAGACTTTTATCTAAGACCCATCGCTCTGACGCAAAGATATTAGATGTTTGAAATAAAAAATAGAAGAAAACTAAAATTAATTTAAGCTTCTTCAATATATCGTCTTGCCAAATAATCAGCTTTCTCATTATGCACATTTCCATCATGACCTTTTACCCATTCCCAAGAAATTGTATGCCTTGATATTAATTGATCAAGTTCAATCCATAATTCTTTATTTTTAACTGGTTTTTTTGCAGCAGTTTTCCAACCATTTTTTTTCCAGTTTTTGATCCAAGATTGAATTCCATCTTTTTCATATTTGCTGTCTGTAATTAATGTAATAGTTTGCTTATCTTCAAAATACTTTAAAGCTTCTATAGTGGCAGTTAATTCCATTCTATTATTTGTCGTATCATCATTTCCTCCATTTAGAAATGTATCTTCTTTATTGCTCTCTAATATTACAACTCCCCAACCCCCAATACCTGGATTTCCAGAACAAGCTCCATCGGTATAAATTGTAATCATAAATTAATGTCGGGATTTTCCTGATGCCATTCTAATATTTGCAAATATTCTTTGGGATCTTTTGGAATAACTAGAGCATCTTTTGGATGATAGATCATATCATGCAACCTTGTTACTAATATGCGAACAGCAGCACCTCTTAAGAGAACATTTAAAGATTTTTTTTCGCTTTGATCTAAGGAAGAATATTCTTTAAAACCTTTCATTAAAGATGTGTAATTTTTTGATTGAAAACCATCTTTAAAATCAAAACACCAAGCATTTATTGCTAAAGCCAATTCATAGGCAATAAAGTCCTCACAAGAAAAGTAAAAATCTATGACACCTGATATTTTATCTTTTATAAAAAATATATTATCTTGAAATAAATCTGCATGAATAATTGCTGTTGGAAGGTTTGAGGGCCAATTATTTTTTAAAAAAACTAATTCATGTTCTAATTTATTAAAATAATGATCATAAGATTCATCGTTGCTTTCTTTGCATTTTTTAACAATAGCTTCCCATGACTCAAGGTTTAAACCATTCTTTCTTTTCAGCTTAGATGTTTTTGTTATATTAGTGAATCTAGCAATCATTGAGCCAACTTCTTGGCAATGACTCGGAAGTATTGATTGTAATTGTTTTCCCTCTAAAAAAGATATTATGACAGCTGATTTATTTTGTATTCTATTAATAATAGAGCCATTATTATTTTCAATTGGAAGAGGACAATCAAAGCCATGAGCTACAAGCTCTTTTTGAAGGCTCATAAAAAAAGGTAACTCTTCGGGGTTAACTCTTTTTTCAAAAATGGTTAAAATATAATGATGGTTACTTGTAGTAATTTTGTAGTTGGTATTTTCTATCCCTTCAACAATTCAAAAGATATTAAATGTCCAATTGAATAATTTTTGATGAAATTTTCTATATCTTCTTTTAAAACTTTTGTAAAAACGGCCATTTTAAACTGCCTCTTTTAGTTTTTGAGGTATTTTAAAATGTGTATCTTCTTGCTCATACTTTGACTCAATAATATTTAATTCAAAACTCTCTTCTATTTTTTTGAGAAGTTTTTTGACCAGAATTTCTGGAGAGGACGCACTTGCTGTGATTCCTATTTTAGATTTAGTGCCGATTATGGATGGATCAAAATTTTCTATATCATCAACTAATATAGAGTGCTTTGAGCCATAATTTTTAGCAACCTCAACTAACCGCAGTGAATTTGAAGAGTTCTTTGATCCAAGTACAAAAAAATAATCACAGTTTTTTGCAATATTTTTTACAGCCTCTTGTCGATTAGTTGTTGCATAACAAATATCTTTTTTCTTAGGTTCTAAATAATTTGTATAAAGTAATTTTATTTCATCAACAATTTCTTTTGTATCATCAACTGAAAGAGTAGTTTGAGTTACATAAGCAATTTTTTGATCTTTAGAAATTGGTAACTTTTTTACATCTTCCTTATTTTCAACTAAATAGATATCTTTTGAGGATTGACCCATAGTACCAATTACTTCAGGATGATTTCGGTGACCAATTAGAATAACAGGTAAATCTCTTTTTTCAAAATTCTCTACTTCCCGGTGAATTTTACTTACTAAAGGGCAAGTTGCATCATAATAAAGTAAATTTAATTTTTCAGCTTCCTTAGGTACTGATTTTGGAACTCCGTGTGCTGAAAAAATAACAGGTCTGTCTATTTGATCAATTTCACTTAATTCCTCAACAAATATTGCTCCTTCTGATTTTAAATTATCAACAACGTATTTATTATGGACAATTTCATGCCTAACATACACAGGTGCCCCATACTTTTTTAGAGCTTCTTGAACCATCAAAATAGCTCTCTCCACACCAGCACAAAATCCTCTTGGTCCAGCTAAGTATATATCTAGTTTTTTATTCATTTACTTTTAATTGACACTTACTTTATAAACATACTCATATAATAACAAATACTATATTCATGAAACAATTATTCATTTTTATTCTATTTTTACCTCTTTTAGGGTGTGGAAATATTATAAAAAATAAACAAACATCTATAGACTTTAACTGTCCAAGAGTGTTTTTTTCATCTGATGACAGAATTTATATCGACAATAGTATTTCACTTGATGATATTACAATTAAGGCTGAATTTAATAATTACGCTACTAATAAAAAATGTCAGCTACAAGAAAATTTAGCAGTTATTCCTCTAGATATTCTTATTGTTGCTAAGCCGATGAATAATTTAGAAGAGTCGTTTATAACTTTGCCAGTTTATATTTCTCTTTTAGATGATAATGATGAAATTCTTGAAACACAGTATTTTTCAGTTTCTGGAATAATGAATAAAAATACTGAAACCAATATTTTTATGGAGTCAGATATTACCGATCGTCTTCGAATTGTGACACAACAATTAGAAACTACGCAGTTAGTTCTTGGTTTTATGCTTGATAAGGAAAAAAAAAATTTATTAAATTAATTTTTTAAGGCAGAGCCAAGTTCTTCAATTGATTTATCAATCAATTTTTGCTGTTCTTGGTTATTTAGTTTTTGCTGAAGAATTGAAATTGTCGCTGCTATAGCTGTAGATGATATATGAGTTTGAATAAGGTTATTGGCATCACGTGTTAATTGATCAATCTTAGCTTCTGCTAAAACTTGTCTTTTTGCTATTTGATCTTTTAGTTTTGCTTCAGCATTTTCTTCTAACTGTTTAATTTTTTTCTCAGCATCTTTGTGAATATCTTGAATCTCAATTTGCACATCATTTTGTCTTTTTTTAATTTCACTTAATGTTGTTTGCGTTTCATTTTTAAGATTCTCCGCTTCATCAATTTTATTTCTAATATCTTTAATTTGAGCATCAAGATTGCTAGTTAAAATCTTCCGAACGGGATTAAAAATAGCTGCTATAAACGCAACAAATGCAACAGCTACCCAAAATTGAGGATCAGAAAACATTAATTGATAGACCTTTCAGAACTTTTAACAGCACTTTTAATCTCATCATCCGAAACATCAAAAGCAGCTACTTTTGATAGGGTGAGTTTTGTAATTTCATTTATTTGATTTTGTATCTGTGAAACAGATTCATTTTTACTTTTCTCAATAGTTGCAGAAGATTGTTCAATCTTAGCATCAAGTTCTTTATCAAGTTTTGTTAACTCTATTTGAGCTTTATCGTGCAAAGCAAGTGATGAGGTTTTAATCATTTCAGAAGCACCTGTTCTTGCTTGTTTTAGTTGACTTTCAATTGTCTCTTGAATTTTTTCAGCCTCGTTTTGCAATTCTTTGGCCGTAGTCAAATCTTCACTTATTTTTCTCTCTCTTTTTTCAAGCACATTACCTATGCGTGGTAATGAAATTCGCCATAAAAAAACGAGAAGAAATGAAAATGTAACTACAAGCCAAAAAAGCTGAGTAACAAAAAATTCAGGATTTAATTGAGGCATGTTTTTGCTTAATTAACCAAATAGAATAACTAGAGCAATAACAAGCGCGAAAAGTGCGATTGCTTCAACAAGCGCGAAACCTAACATTGTCATAGTGAATACTTCACCACGAGCTGCAGGGTTTCTGCCTACTGCTTGTATGAAAGAAGAAAAGATATTTCCAATTCCAATACCCGAACCAATAACACCAATAACGGCTAAACCGGCTCCGATAACTTTTGCTGCTTCAATTTCCATAAATCCTCCTAGATTTTAGTGTAAGTGATATGCGTCGTTTATATATAAGCACGTTAAAATGGCAAATACATACGCCTGCAAAAATGCGATTAATATTTCTAAACCAGTTAGTGCAACGATGAATACAAGTGGAAAGACACCTGTAAAAAACGGCATTGCTACAACGAAACCAGCAAAGACTTTGAGTAATGTATGACCAGCTAACATATTAGCGAATAGTCTTACAGACAAACTAATGGGACGAGATAAATAAGAAATTACCTCGATAGGAATTAAAAGTGGGTGCATATAGAAAGGTACACCAGGAATATAAAAAAAACTAAAAAACTTAATACCGTGATTTGCAAAACCTAAAATCGTAGTTCCAATAAATACAATGGCAGCAAGAGCAAAGGTAACAATTATATGACTAGTAAAAGTAAACTGATAAGGAACCATCCCAACCATGTTTCCAATAAGAACAAACATGAATAGAGAAAAAACAAATGGAAAATATTTTTTTCCGTTATCGCCAACAGTATCACTTAGAAGATTGGCAATGAAATTATACATTAGTTCAGATACTAATTGCATTCTTGATGGCACTAAAGATCTAGGTTTTACAGTTAAAGTAAGAAATAATGTAATAACAGCAACAGTGATGATCATTGAAAGAGATGAATTAGTAAACGAAATATCGTAACCACCAAGCTCTGTTTTTGAAAAAGGTACTATTTCAAACTGTTTAAGAGGACTATCTTTAGCTGCCATAAATTGTTCTTGTGATTACTATTTTATTATTGTTTTTCAATGCGACGCATTACACGATAAACATTCAAAAATCCAGCTAATGCACCAAAAATAAAGAAAATAATTAAACCAAATGGTTTAGTCCCCAAGTATTTATCCACAATAAGGCCTATCCCTACGCCTACAACTAATGCAGCAATGATTTCTGTGCTAATCTTGAATCCAAATCCAGCCCCACTTTCTTTATTTTTTTTAGTGTTGGGAGTGTTTGATGATTTAGCAGTTTCGATTCGGTCTTTTAATTCTTTAAGCTTATGCTCATCAACCATTATTCACCATCTTGTTCGCGTATTTCAATTGCTTTCTCAAGATCAACAGATACGAGTTGGGAAACACCTTGTTCTGGCATTGTCACTCCAAAGAGTCTATTTACCCTAGCCATTGTCATTCGGTGATGTGTAATGACGAGAAATTTTGTGCTAGAAGTTTTTGCAATTTCTTCTACGAGACTGCAAAAACGGTCGACATTTGTGTCATCAAGTGGGGCATCAACCTCGTCAAGAACACAAATTGGTGCAGGGTTTGATAAGAAAACAGCAAATAAAAGTGATAAAGCAGTTAAGGCCTGTTCTCCTCCAGAGAGCAATGTAAGATTTTGTAGTTTTTTTCCTGGAGGGCTTGCATAAATTTCTAAGCCTGCTTGAAGAGGATCTGTTTCATCCGTAAACTTTAAATAAGCTTTTCCTCCTCCGAATAATTGCACAAATAATTTTTGGAAATTTTCATTCACAACTCCGTACGCTGCTAACAAACGTTGACGTCCTTCTGTATTTAATGAATCAATTGCTTCACGAAGTTTTGCAATTGCGGCTAATAAATCACTTTGATCATTTTTGATGGAGGAAACTTTTTGTTCGAGCTCTTGTGACTCTTGTTCTGCTAATAAATTTACCCCACCTAGTCTTTCTTGTTCTGCAATTAATCTCTCTAAGCGTCTCTCCAAATCATCTACTTCGCCTAATCCTTTATTTGGATTTATTTCTGCAAGATCAAAAAGACCATTTAATTCAATCCCTATTCTCTCTTTAACTTGAGAACTTAGTTGGTTAATAGTTTCATTAATAGTTTCAATTGTTCCTTCTAATCGTATTTTTTCTTCGCGTAATTCATTGAGTTTTACTTCTTCTAATTTTAGTTTTTTATTAATTTCATTAGCAGCTTGCTCTTGTCGCTGAAGTTCGCTTGCAATTTTATCGTACTCTTGCTTGTTATCACTGATCAGAGATTGTAATCGCGTTTTTTCAGAAGAAATAGTATTTGGCATAGAGCGCAACTCTTCAAGATCATCATTAAGTTTCAGTTCTCTTTCTTTTAACTCTGCAATACGCTGCTCCGCTTTAGATGAAATATCCATCCATTGTTTTTCTTCTTTGGAGAGCTGTTTAAGCCTTCTATTTTTAAGTTGTTCTAAAACTGCTTTTGTTGATGAATTTTGTTTTCCTTTAGATACATAACCATCCCATCTCCATATCTCTCCCTCTAAACTTACTAAAATTTGACCAGGTTGTAAGTTTTCTTGAAGATGTAAAATATTAGATTTATCTTCAATTAAACCAACAAAATCTAGCTTTTTTTTCAGATTTTCAGGGGCTTTTATAAGGTTAGAGAATTTTTTTATTCCATCTGAAAAAACAGAGTTTTGATCGTATGTTAAAACACGCCAATGACTTGCTTGTTCTTCATTGATAGACGCTATCAATTCATCCGAGAATACTGCCGCCACTGCTTTTTCATAACCATCTTCAAAATCTAAATAATCAATGATTGGATTATTATTTCTTTGGCCACTTGATGGATCTGTATCTTGATCGTTAGTATCTAAAAATAAATCTCCTTGTTGTTTTTCAAGAATAGATTTTTCTTCTCTTACCCTTTCCATATTTTCATTTGCATCATCAAATAAAAATTGCTCTCTATCCATGTCATTTTTAATTTGCTGAATACGAATTTGTGTTTCTTCAACAGCACTATTTGCACGGTCAATTTCTTTTTCTTGATTATCTAAATTAATTGTATGTTTTTGAAGTTCAGATGCTATTTGACTCTCTTTAAGCCGCATGGTTGGTAAAGACTCTTGAACTTTTTCATACTCCACATTTACTTTTGCTACTTCTTGTGTCTGATCAGAAACCAGATTGTTTTGATTTTTTATTTTAATGGATGCTTCTTCTAATTTTGTTTTTTCAACTTCCCACTTTTTATAAAACACTGCTGCTCTTGCTTTGGTAATATCTTTTTGAATATTTTTATAGCGCTCTGCTTGCTTTGATTGTTTTTTTAATACATCTAACTGCTCTTCTTGAGTTTTTAATAAATCTTTTACTCTCTCAAGATTTGTCTCGGTTGCATTTAATCGTAACTCTGCCTCATGTCTTCTTGAGTGCAAACCAGTAATCCCTGCTGCTTCTTCCAATAAACTTCTTCTTTGTTCAGGCTTAGCAGCAATTATAGCGCCAACTCTTCCTTGACTAACCATCGATGTTGATCGTGCTCCTGTTGAGGCATCTGCAAATAATAGCTGGACATCTTTTAATCGTACTTCTTTTCCATTTACTCGGTATTCAGATCCTTCACCACGCCAAATACGTCTTGTTACTTCAATTTCATCGTTTTGATTAAATAAGCTTGGTGCCTGGCGATCAGTATTATCAAGATAAATCGTAACTTCTGCAATATCCCATTTAGGACGCCCTGATGTACCATTAAAAATAACATCATCTAGCTCACTTCCCCGCATTTGTTTGGGTGATAATTCACCCATGACAAAACGAAAAGCCTCAACCAGATTTGATTTACCACACCCGTTAGGCCCTACAATGCCTGTTAAGCCTTGTTCAATGATGACTTCAGTAGGTTCAACGAAAGACTTAAAGCCTTTGACTTTAAGCTTTTTAAATTTAATCATTAACTATTCTGATAATATTTTATCAATGATTTGTCTAAATTCTTTTATATTTTTATTACCTTCAACAAGATTTCCATTAATGACAAAAGTTGGTGTAGATTTAACATTAAAGTCTTTTTGAGCAGCCATGACACCTTCTAATATAAGATTTTCATTATCGAGATTGCCATAACATGCATCAAATTCGTCTTTTGTCATACCTCCACTTTGCATGATCTTATAAAGTTCTTTTTTGCTTACTTTTGGGTCTCTATTAACCCAAGTTGCCTGCAATTGATAAAGCGCATTCATATAGTCATATTTTACATCTTCAGGAATACAACGTAACATCATGCTTCCTAGTAAAGCTGGGTAATTGAAAGGATAATCACGAAAAACCATACGCACTTTACCGGTATCGATATACTCGGTTTTAAGATCTGGAAGTGTGTTGTTGTGAAAATCAGCACAATGTGAACATGACATAGATGCATATTCTATTATTGTAATTTGAGCATTTTCATCACCAATTGTAAAATCATTCTCAGTTATTTTTAGGCCAGAAATTTCATTTGCCAGAAGTGATTGTGATGCAAAACTAGCTAAGAAAATCCAACAAATTGTATATATAATTTTTTTCATAATTTATCCTCTCTCTTAATTGATGCACCTAAATTAACAATAGAATTTTCTAAATCTTTATCCTTAATATTGCCAATTTCACTTTTAATAGATGTTTTTTCTTCTTCGCTTATTGCTTGATTTAATATGTCCACATTTCTAACTATTTTTTTTTCAGGAATAAAGTTTTGTTGTAAACGAAGATCTGTAATAGCCTTATAGCCAAAAAAACTATTAATTTTTTCAATAATTGTATCTTTGTAATGCTGAAATTCAACAGCTGCAGCTGGTGACACTCTCACATGGAGAGAATTTTTATAAATAGGTTCATCGAATTCATTAAAATCTTCCGTTATGCGAGAAATTTTATCTGGTTCCGAATGATCAGCAAAAAAACTTCCCACAATTTGAGTCCATTTACTTAAAATTAAAAATTCTATTTTACCAAATTTACTCGAATAATTTTTGTTAATTCTTGATAAAGTATCTCCCAATTTTTTGGGCACAAATGTTCTTTTTGACTCATTATTCTTATATTTCATTGCTATATAATTATGTATACAACCAAATTATGAAAGCAATAAGATAGCGATGGAAAAACAAATAATTTCAAAATTACTTTCCTGGTATGCTAAATCTAAAAGGGATTTGCCATGGCGTGTACTGCAAAAAAATAACTTACCAAACCCATATTTTGTTTTTGTAAGTGAATATATGCTTCAGCAGACGACTGTTTCTACTGTGAAGACTCGTTTTGAAGAATTCACAAAAAAATGGCCAACTCTAAAAGATTTAGCTAAAACTACTGAACCTAAGATATTAAAATTTTGGTCTGGATTAGGATATTATTCAAGAGCTCGTAATTTATTAAAAGCCGCTAAAATAATTGATAAAAATTTTAATTGTAAAATACCTAATAAATATGATGATCTTATTTCATTACCAGGAATTGGTGATTATACTGCAAAGGCAATAATGGGCATTGGTTACAATGCTTCTGTAATGCCTCTTGATGCAAATATTGACAGAATGTTTGCTCGTATATATGCTCTAAATAAGCCTTTAATAAAAATTAAAAAGCAACTTCTTGAAAAATCAAAAAACTTTTGTTCTCAACAACAAGCATCTAACTTAATTCAATCCTTTATGGATTATGGCTCACTTATTTGCACCCCTAGAAATCCTAATTGTTCAATTTGTGGAATACAAAAATTTTGTTTGGCGTATAAAAAAAATATTCAAAACAAAGTCCCAATAAAATTAAAAAAACAAAAGATTAAAGCTGAAAAATTTACAAGAGCATATGTCCTGATTAACGAAAAAAAAGAAATATTAGTTCGAACCCGTTCTTCTAAAGGAATGTTAGCATCAATGCTAGAAGTAC
>JAQBWI010000033.1 GCA_027625355.1 Pseudomonadota bacterium | reverse complement strand
ATAATATTATTAATGAAGCAAAAAGACTTAACGTTTCATCAGCACATTTTAATTTTATCAAAAATCCAAATGATTGGGATGCCAACGAACCGATCATGATACGAGAAGGAATTCAATTTCATTGGAAGAATAATGACTATAAATCCTTTGATGATTTTTTATCTACTCTGTCGTCTAGGAAAAGAAAACAAATCAAGAAAGAGAGACAATGTCTTCAAAATAACAACCTAGAGGTTAAACTTTTAACTGGAGATAAACTAAAAAAAGAAGATTTTGATTTTTTTTATGAATGCTACCTAGATACAACAGGTAGAAAATGGGGATCAACATATTTAAAAAAAGAGTTTTTTATGAATATTTTATCAAACTTTAAAGATAAGATTTTATTAATGATTGCCTTCCAAGATAATATAAAAATTGCGTCAGCCCTAAATTTTTTAAGTGAGACACATTTATACGGACGCTTATGGGGTTCTAAATTTGAAGTACCTTATTTGCATTTTGAATTATGTTATTATCAAGCAATAGATTATGCAATTGCAAACAAAATAAAACATGTTGAAGCAGGCGCGCAAGGGGAACATAAATTAAGCAGAGGATATCTTCCACAAAAAACATGGAGCGCTCATTGGATAAAGGAAAAAGATTTCTCAGAAGCAATCAACAAATTTCTTAATGAAGAAGCAAAAATGATAAATCATCATAAGGAAGACTTAGAAGCGCTTGGTCCGTATAAAACTTAGACTAACTCTTTCTTTTTATCTTGACTTGAAGAATATTTGAGAGATATTTCATTATTTTCAATAGTAATATCTACATGACCACCCTTAGCTAATGCACCAAATATTAACTCTTCAGCCATAGGTTTTTTAACTTTTTCCTGTATTACTCTTCCAAGCTCTCTGGCACCGTAAACTTCATCATACCCAATATCGGCAAGGTACTCTTTTGCTTTTTTATCAATAGATAAAGAAACTCCTTTGTCTTCAAGTTGAGCTTCGACTTGAATGATGAATTTATCGACAATGGATAAAACAATTTCTTTATTTAAATGATTAAAGTGAATAATAGAATCTATTCTATTACGAAATTCAGGAGAAAAGATTTTATTAATTGCATCATTATTGTCATCTTTTGATCTCGCAGAATTAAAGCCAATTCTTTTTTTGGATAAATCAATTGCCCCTGCATTTGATGTCATAATAAGAATAACATTTCTAAAATCAACTGACTTACCGTTATGATCTGTTAACTTTCCATAATCCATTACTTGAAGCAAGATATTAAACAGATCATAATGAGCTTTTTCAATTTCATCTAAGAGCAATACACAGTGTGGATTCTGATCGACGCCATCAGTAAGAAGTCCACCTTGATCAAAACCAACATAACCTGGGGGTGCTCCAATTAAACGACTAACAGTATGCCTTTCCATATACTCTGACATATCAAAACGAAGAAGTTTTATACCAAGTGTTTTACTTAATTGTCTGGCAACTTCTGTTTTTCCAACACCCGTTGGTCCAGAAAATAAATAAGACCCGATAGGTTTACCATCTTCCCGAAGCCCTGCTCTTGCAAGTTTTATAGAAGAGGATAACTCTTCTATGGCTTTATTTTGACCAAAAACAAAATTTTTAAGATCTCTCTCAAGATTTTTTAAATTTTCTTTGTCATTTTTATTAACAGATTTTGCAGGAATTCTTGCCATTATAGAAATCACTGCCTCAACATCTTTAGCAGTAATTGTTTTCTTTCGTTTCGATTTTGGAAGTAAATACTGAGCAGCACCAGCTTCATCAAGTACGTCTATTGCTTTATCTGGAAGTTTTCTGTCTCCTATATACTTATTAGATAATTCAACTGCGCTTATGATTGCATCTGAAGAGTATTTAATTTGATGATGATCTTCATAATAGCTTTTTAAGCCATTTAAAATTTTAATAGTTTCTTCTTTGCTTGGTTCTTTAATGTCAATTTTCTGAAATCTTCTTACAAGAGCCCTATCCTTTTCAAAATAATTATTGAACTCTTTGTACGTAGTTGAGCCTATACAACGTAGAGAGCCATTACTTAATGATGGTTTTAAAAGATTGCTTGCATCCATTGATCCACCACTTGTTGCACCTGCGCCTATTACAGTATGTATTTCATCAATAAATAAAACTGACTTTTTTTCTTTTTGTAAATCTTTTAATACTTCTTTGAGTCTTTCTTCAAAGTCTCCTCTATAACGAGTTCCGGCTAGAAGAGCTCCCATATCCAAAGAATAAATAACTGCATCAAGAATAATATCTGGGACATCTTTTTCTACTATACGTTTAGCTAAGCCTTCCGCAATTGCTGTTTTACCAACACCCGGATCGCCAACAAAAATAGGATTGTTTTTTTGTCTACGACATAAAATTTGAATAGTTCTTTCCACTTCAAGTTTTCTTCCAATAAGTGGATCTATTTTACCGTCCAAAGATTTTTTATTGAGGTTAATACAAAATTGATCAAGCGCTTTTTTAGAAGATTTTTTTTGTTGCTGACCATCTGTAGTTTCTTCAACTATTTCTTCACCATCTTCATCTTCCTGCACCTTAGAAATACCATGGGAGATATACTGCACAGCATCTAACCGTGTCATATTTTGTTGATGTAAAAAATATACTGCGTGACTTTCCTTTTCAGAAAAGAGAGCAACAATCATATTTGCTCCTGTAACACTTTCTCTGCCACTGGACTGAACATGTATAGCTGCCCTTTGAAGAACTCTTTGGAAACTATTTGTTAGTTTTGGTTCTCCAGTAAAATTATTTGTTAAGTTTGATAAATCATTTTTAATAAAATCATCTAAGTTTTTTTTTAATTCTTCAATTTCAACACCACACGCCTTTAAGACACTAATTGCGTCCTTATCATTTGTAAGAGAATTTAGCAGATGCTCAAGAGTAACAAACTCATGCTTATTATCAGTTGCAAGTTGATATGCGTTTCTTAGTGTTATTTCTAAGTTAGATGATAACATTTAATTTTTTTCCATTGTACACTGAAGAGGATGTTCATGTTTTTTTGCAAGGTCCATCACTGATTTACATTTCGCTTCAGCAACTTCATATGTGAATGTTCCACATACACCTACACCATTTTTATGAACATGAAGCATTATCTGGGTTGCTTCCTCCTGTTTTTTGTTAAATACACTCTCTAATACCAGAACAACAAACTCCATAGGAGTGTAATCATCGTTAAGCAATAAAACATTATACATAGATGGTTTTTTAGTTTTAGGCTTAGTGTCTAATAATACGCCCTTCTCTAAATCATTGTTAATATTATTGTCATTGTCATCACTTAATTTCATGATTTATTAAATAAGCACTTTTATTGGAAATAAAAGAGGTTTTTTTCAATTGTTAATAACGAGATCCTTATGTTAGAGATTAAAAGCATGTCTGTGTTTAGATATCTAAAAATCCCTTTATTTATAATAGTAATTTTTGCAACATCTCAGAGTTTTGCCAAAAAAGCTGCGATTGTTATCGATTTTGATACCAAAGAAGTTTTATTTGAAGTTAACGCGAATACTAAAAATTACCCAGCATCGTTAACAAAAATTATGACGCTCTATATTTTATTTGATCGGTTAGAAAAAAATCAAATTACAAATCAAACCAAATTAAAAGTTTCAAGAATTGCAGCCTCACGCTCACCTAGCAAATTATATCTAGAAGAAGGATCAACTATAAAAGTTGAAGATGCTATTATGGCACTGATTATCAAATCTGCCAATGACGTAGCTACTGTTGTCGCTGAAAATATTTCAGGCACAGAAAGAGAATTTGCAAAACTTATGACTAGCTATGCCAGAAATTTAGGTATGACCAATACAACTTTTAAAAATGCTTCTGGACTTCCAAATAGAGCGCAACTCACTACTGCTAAAGATATAGCTATTCTTTCGCATGCTCTTATTTCTAATTTTCCAGATAAGTATAAATTATTCAATACACAAAAATTTACCTATAAAGGCAAGACATACAAAACACATAATAAATTAATGCTGAACTATGCAGGTGCTGATGGAATTAAAACAGGGTACATACGAGAATCAGGATTCCAATTGGCTTTTTCTGCTGTAAGAAATAATAAAAGATTAGTCGGTGTAATATTTGGAGGTGATACTGGTTCTCAACGTGACAAGTCTCTAAAAATTATAATGGATAAAGAATTTGCTGAAGTAGGCATTAATAAAAAAGAAACAAAAAAAACTATAGTAAAAAAAGAAACAAAAAAAATTAAAGCTGGCTCATATTCAATAGTTGTGGGAACATTTAAATATCGAAATAGTGCAGAAAAACAAATTAAGTTAATTAAAAGTAAGTATCCAAAAACAACAACGTCTAAAAAGTCAAATGTTGTTTTAATTAAAGTGAGTGGAAAACAACTCTATGAATCAAGATTTGAGAATTTTTCAAAAAAAGAAGCCTATACAGCTTGCAAAAGATTGAAAAAATACAATAGAGACTGCTTTATTAGATCGTGAATTTATAACTTACACCACTTAAAGATAATTGATTTTCAATAATTTCAATTAGCTTCGATAAACCTTCTTGAGAAATTGATTCTGCCCTGCATGTAAGTTGGTTTTGAGTATTACTAGCTCTCATCAAAAACCATCCGTCTTCATCTTCAACACGAACACCATCTATATCGATTATTTGTTTTTCTTCTTTTTTTAATCGCTCTTTTACCTCATCAATAATAATAAACTTTCTTGACTCATCAACATCAAATCTTGTTTCAGGTGTCGAAAATGTTTTGGGATAGATACTAATTAAATCACTAAGAGATTTATTCTTACTAGATAAGATACGTAGCAATCTTAAACCAACATACATAGCATCATCATATCCATAAAAGTCATCTCCATAACAAACATGACCACTCATTTCGCCTGAAAGAGGTGATTTTAATTCTTTCATTTTCTCCTTAATAGGTGAGTGACCTGTTCTTGACATAACAGGATCACAATTAATTTTTTTTGCTTCATCAAAAAACACTTTACTACACTTAACGTCCATAATTATTTTTGGATTATCATACAAGTTGGCAATTTCAGTACATAGTAAGAGCATATATTGATCGGCCCAAACAATATTACCAAGATTATCAACAACGCCTAATCTATCCCCATCGCCATCAAAGGCAATGCCAATATCACAATCATTTTCTTTAACAGCACTAATTAATTGAACCATGTTTTTTGGAACCGTTGGATCAGGATGATGATTGGGGAAGTTACCATCAACTTCTTCATTAATAATAAAATTTTCAGAATTAATAAGTTTCTCACTTATCTCTCTTGTAACTTTACCCATTGCTCCATTCCCTGGATCCCAAGCAATTTTTAACTTTTTATTCAAAGAAATATTTAAAAGAACTCTCTCAATATACTCTTTAGTTATATCTTCATATATTAAATGACCATTTGCTAATTCCAACTCATTGTTATCTAATAATTTTTGAAGACTTTGGATGTCTTCAGCAAAAAAAGAATGTTTATTAAATACCATTTTAAAGCCATTATATTCAGATGGATTGTGAGATCCTGTAAGCATAACAGCTGCATCAGCCTCAAAATGATAATGAGCAAAGTACGTCATAGGCGTTGGTCCCATACCAATATTTATTACTTTCACACCTGAGTCTTTTAAACCTTCACAAAGAGCTTTGTGTAGTGATGGAGAGGTTAATCTTCCATCGTAACCTGTTACAATTGTATGAGAGGTTAATTTTGATTTAACCGTATGGCCAAATGTTCTACCTATAGTGTAGGCAGTGTTCAGATTGATATTTTCTCCTACTACTCCTCTGATGTCGTATTCACGGAGGACTTCTGGATCAAAATTTTCTATTTTATAATTATTTTCCTGTACCAAAGTATTGTAAACCTAATTCTTCTATTTCTTTTGCGTTATATATATTTCTTAAATCAAAGATAATTAAATTTTTAGAACTTTTTTGAATTTTTAAAAAATTCAGAGCTCTAAATTCATTCCACTCAGTTCCAATTATAATTGCCTTAGTATCTTCACATGCTTCATATGCACTATCGAATAATTGCAATTCAGTATTTTCTTTTTTTGCATTATCCATCGCCTCTGGGTCAAACGCTTTAACAAATATACCCCTGTCTTGTAATAATTTTGTAATTTTCAAAGAAGTTGAGTCCCGTACATCATCAGTATTAGGCTTAAAACTCAAACCAAGCAAACTAACATAGTCACCTTTATTTAAATTAGCTTTAGAAATTATTTTTTTTGAGATTTTATTTATTCTATTTTCATTGAATGTATCAACTGAAGATAAAATTGACAAATCAACATCATGTTTTTGAGCGGTTGTAATAAAAGCCTTAACATCTTTTGGAAAACATGATCCACCATATCCTGGGCCTGCATGTAAAAATTTATTGCCTATACGCTTGTCAATTCCCATGCCTTTTGCTACATCTTGCACGTCTGCACCAACCTTTTCACACAAATCAGCCACCTGGTTTATAAAGCTAATTTTCGTTGCCAAAAAACTATTGGAAGCATACTTAGTAATTTCAGCAGACTCGACTGTTGTTGAAATTAGTGGTGTTTCAAGAAGATATAAAGGTCTATATAATTCTTTCATTATATCTTCTGATTTTTTGTTCTCACATCCAATAACTACTCTATCAGGACGCATAAAATCATTTATGGCCGAACCTTCTCGTAAAAATTCTGGATTAGAAACAACATCAAAATTTTTTTCATTTATTTTTTTTGCAATAATACTTTTTACTTCTTTTGTAGTGCCAACAGGAACAGTAGATTTGGTAACAACAATACAATATTTGTTTATATTATTACTAATTTCTTCAGCAACATTCCAAACAAACGATAGATCAGCTTCACCTTCAATTCTTTTAGTAGGAGTACCGACAGTAATAAAAATAATATCTGCATCATGTATGGATGCTGATAAAGAGTTTGAAAAACTTAAAAGTTTTGTTTTATTGAGATGTTTATCTAATAAATCTTCTATACCTGGCTCATAAAAAGGACATTTGGAATTATTTAAATCATTAACCCTATTTTCATCTTTATCAATGCATACAGTCTGATAACCAAACTCAGCAAAACAAGCTCCAGTTATTAAACCTACGTATCCAGTTCCTATAATCGCTAATTTCATAAATGCCTCTATAAACTTAGTTTGCTTATGTTAAAACCATTTTACATTTTTACTTGATAAGTAATTAAACTTTTTTAAAATTATTTTATATTATGTAAAAAAACCCTTATTTAATGAGCTTGCCTTATTGTATATTGGCGATATATTATCATTTATGACGATTCAAACTGGTATTAATAATACTTCTAATGAGTGGTTTAAGCCCACTATAGATAAAAAAATTCTTAAAAAGTTATCTAAAAGATCAGACTTTGAAGGATGGAAACATGTAATAATTTTTTTTACCTCCTTAATCATCCTAGGTTTTGCTTCCACTATGTTTTGGGGAAGCCTTTGGTTTGTTCCTGTATATATTCTTTACTGCACCCTATGGGGTGGTGCAGATGCCATTTGGCATGAGTGTGGACATAGGACGGCTTTTAAAACAAGAAAACTCAATGATTTTTTTTATGTAATTGCCAGTTATATGAATAATTTTGAGCCAGTAAGATGGAGATGGAGTCATTCTCTTCATCATAGTTACACTGCATCTATTGATCCTCATGACTATGAAGTTGATGGGAGTATATTTGCAAATCATACAATACTTAGTTTTTTATTTATATTTATCCCTGGATCTGCTTTTTTAACTTTACATAAATCTTTACATCTAGAAATTCTGAAACATGCTTTTGGGATTGAAACAAAAGTTATGAGGGATTGCATACCTGATGATAAGAAAAGAAACTGTAGAAATAGTTCAAGAATTTTTGTTTTTCTTTGGTTGACTACTATTGCAACATCAATTTTTCTCAACTCTCCTCTGCCCATTTTATTATTTTTATTTCCAAAATTTTTTACTTTTTTAAATGTCATTTGGGGGATAACACAACATATGGGTCTAAAAGAAGATACTAAAGATCATCGATTATCTACTAGATCTGTAAGGTTAAGTTTAATCCCTAGTTTTATTTACTGGAAGATGGAGTATCACATAGAACATCATATGTTTCCGATGATTCCATCATATAATTTGCCAAAATTGTATGAAGAAATTAAAGATCAATTGCCTAAACCTCAAACTTTATTAGAGGCCTATAAAGAAATAATACCAGCAGTAATAAAGAAATCAAAAGATCCAAATTATTATATTCCTGTTAAAATCCCAAACAGTTAAAGTTCTCTTGACTCTTTTGTAATATTGGTTTTATTTAAGAAAAAATAATAAATTTTATGGAACTAAGAAATTTTATTAATGGCAAGTTTATAGACTCTATTTCGAAAAGAAATATTCCTGTTTTAAATCCATCAAATCAAGATATCGTTGGAAATATTGATGAAGCACTTGATGATGAAATAAACTTAGCTTTTGAATCTGCCAGAAAAGCTTTTGATAAAAGAATACTGATTGACATGGATGCGAAAGAAAAATCTTTGATGATGAGGGCAATTGCAAATAAACTTAGAGAGAAAAAAAGTGAGGGTGGAAAAATTTTAAGTCAAGAAAATGGAAAAACAATTGCTCAATGCGTTGGAGAGTTTGAAGGAGCTGCAAATACTTTCGATTTTTACGCTGGTTTAACTGATAAAATTGAACACAAAATAATTCCTTCAGGAAACGATACATTTAATTATGTAGTGTTGGAACCTTTTGGAGTAAGTTTAATGATAGTTCCTTGGAATTATCCAGTTTCTATTTTTTCTGGAATGGTTGCTCAAAATTTAATTGTTGGAAATACAATTGTAATAAAACCTCCAGAGCTATGTCCTATTTCTTCAAATTTCTATGGAAAAATATTCCAAGAAGTTGGAGTTCCTGAAGGAATAATTAATATAGTGCATGGGTATGGTGAAGTAACAGGAAGAAAACTCGTTCAACATCCAGATAGTGATTACATTGTTTTTACGGGCTCTCCTCAAGTTGCATCAGAAATTTTAAAGGAAACAGCCGATCGAATTATACCAACTCATTTTGAACTAGGAGGTAAATCAGCAGCAATAATTTATCCTGATGCAGATATTGATAAAGCTGTCGATAGTACAGTGAAAGGAATCTTTGAGCCAAATGCTGGTCAAATATGTGTTGCAATGTCTAGAGTTATTATTCATCCAAAAGTGAAAGATGAGTATATGACAAAACTTACAGAAAAGACTAAAAAATTAAAAATTGGCTCAGGAAATAATGCTGATACACAAGTCACTCCTCTAATATCACAAGAACAACTAAAAAGAGTTTCAAACTATGTTAAATCAGGAATTCAATCTGGAGCTACTTTGGCAGTGGGCGGAGAGGAAGCTCATATTGGTGAAGGTAATTATTATAAACCTACAGTCTTTGATAACGTTAAGCCTGACTCAACAATAGCTCAAGAAGAAATTTTTGGACCAGTTACTTCAGTTTTTAACTTTGATGATGAAGAAGAAGCAATTAATATAGCCAACTCAACAAAATATGGATTAGCTTCTGGTGTTTTTACAACAGATGATCAAAAAGCAAAATGGACTGCGGATCGCATTCAAGCAGGTATAATTTGGCAAAACGATTGGTTCGTTGATGGCGTAAATTTACCCGGTGGTGGATATAAAAGATCTGGGTATGGACGAGATGGAGGTATTGATGGAATATATAGTCATGGCCAAACAAAAAGAATTAGTAAAAGATTAGTTTAGAGCTATTTTTCAATAATAAAGTAACTCATAAAAAAATATCAGAATAAAAATTAATTAATCAAGCGTACAAATTTTTCATAAAAAAATGAAAAATAACAACCAAGCAATAAAAACCAGTTAAGATAAAAAATAGAATTAGATAAATTTAAATATTATTTATATCAATAACAGAATTTTTTTCGTTTAATTTAGACTTGTAAAGAAAATTTTTATTAGATTTGATATTATTTAATTTTCCAATTATTAATTTGATAAGATGTTTATTTACTTCAGTTACTGGTTGAGAAATTGTCGTGATGTATGGTGCAAAACTTTCTAAAAATTAGAGTCAAAAGATAACACAGAAATATCTTTTCCAATATTTTTTTGGGTATCTCTCAAACTTTCAATAGCGATATTTGCAAACTGATGCGAACCTAATAGATACATTGTTATTTTAGGGTTTGACTTAATATATTTACTAAGTAAATTTTTAGATCTTGCAAACAAATCTGGGCTTAGTTTAATGTTGTTTTTAGTATGAAATTTTATTTTATATTTTTTACAAAAATAAAGAAAATATTTTTTTCTTAATTCAAAATAATTCGAACTTTGTTCGCTTTCAATGAAGCATATTTTTTTGTGACCTTTTGAAATAATATATTTAACAGCTAATT
>JAQBWI010000032.1 GCA_027625355.1 Pseudomonadota bacterium | reverse complement strand
TCGCATTTAGAGTTCATTAATGCAGGTGCTGAAATAATCATAACAAATAATTTTAAGGTTAGAAAAAACACATTTTTTGAAAACCAGATAAGTGATAAATTTGATTTTGCTAACAAAAAAGCTGGCCAATTAGCATTAAAGGCTAAAGACATATCACAGAAAAATATCCTTATTGGAGGTTCAATACCTACTAGAGGAATTACATATCAGCCAAACCAAGACTATGATGAAAGTACTGTTTTCAATGAGTTTAATCAGACTGCCACCCAACTTAATCCGTATGTGGATTTTTTTTATTTAGATGTGCTTGCTTCTGTCGCAGAAATAAAAACGGCATTGAATGCAATAAAGGAATTTAATAAGCCATGTTTGTTAGGCTTACATTTTAAAAAAGATTTTCTTCTTCCGTCTGATGAGTCGTTTGATCTTTTAATAGAGACAATAAAAGAATTTAATTGTGAGGGAATAATGACATCTTGTGTTTCTCCTGAAATTTATCAAGGCGTACTTCCTAATTTTAAAAATCAAAAATTACCTTTTGGTTTTGCCGTTAATGCCTTTATTGACGTACCAGAAAAAATTGAATTAAATGAACAATTTTCACTTCAACCAAATGACTTCCTTGGGCTAAGAGAGGATTTAACACCTCAGATATTTTCGAATTTTGCTAAGAAGGCTTTTGAAGATGGGGCAAAGTTTTTAAAAGGATGTTGTAATATTATGCCTTCTCATATTAAAAAGCTATCACTTGAAATGCAAAGTTAGTTATCACTTTCTTCTATCCATCCCGATTTTGTTGTTTCAAACCAATTTGTCTCAACTTTAAGAAAGTCCTCATTATGAATTATAAGAGAGTCATTGTTTATAAGAGCAATGTTATAACTTGGTTCTGTATTAGCAGATCCTAATCTATATTCATTTGAAAAATTGGGCACCAGAGGGTGATTGATACTTCTTGGTGAAGAGAAGGGTATACCTTCATAATTACCAGATACTGTAATGTGCTGATGTCCAAAAAAAATATGTTTTATGATATTTTTATAGTTTTCAATAATATATCTAAATCGATCTCGGTCTAATAAACCAATCAGGTCGCTTTCCAACTGAACTAAGGGAAAAGGGTTGTGATGCATGAATATAAATACGTTTTGACTCTTTTTTAAACTTTCATCTAATTTATTTTCTAACCATGATTGTCTTTTATTGCAGTAATGCCCTGCATGTGAATTTTTTTGCACTGTATCTAAAAAAAGAAAACGCTTGTCTTCAATTTCAATATCATATTGTACAAAACCATTTTTATCAGTTTGTGTAATTGTGAAATGACTTTTAAAGATTTGACGATCATCATGATTTCCCATTAATAGTTTGGGATAAAGATGATCTGGAAGATTTGCTTTTGTTAATATTTCATCAAACTTTTTATAGGATGCTAAATCTCCATCATGAGTAATATCACCCGTTATAACAAACATATTCGAGTCAAGATGATTATTTTTCAAATGATTGAGTGCTAAGCGAAATCGTTCAATAGGATTATGTCCAAGGATTGGTTTTGAATGAATATGGATATCAGAGAAATGAATAATTTTCATTTGTGCAATATTAATATAAGTTTTTATAGTGCTGTTTTAAAATAAATATATTTCTTAAACTCTTTTTGTAAATCAATACTAACCCTTGCATGCACTTTTCCCTGACGTCCTTGAAAAGAACTTTTTTCTTCTAATGGAAAGACACCTTCATGCCAAATATTGGGATGAATATATAATCCCTGTGATCCATCAAAATAAAATGCTTTGAAATCACCAACCTGTACGTCGTCACCAGGCAAAGCTAACGGTGAAATAAAGGGACTTTTCGTTGTAGGAAAAAAAAGCTGCCCACCATCAGGATGATAGTTAACATGCCAAATATATATGTTTTCAGGAGGAGAATAGTTTGTTGTCGCTTCACTACCAGGAGGTAAGGCATGACCTAATATATATTTTCCATCCACCTCGTAATCACTATTATGTTGAACAGCATTATTTTGTCCATACAAAGTGCTACCTTCCCACCAAGCATCAAATGATCCTTCAGTACTCCCACCTTCATTGCCTGTGCCTTCATCTATTTCACGCCAACCCTGTTTTGGCCAAGTGACAATCTCAATGTCACTATTTTCGTATGAGTCAATTAAGTAACCATAACCCTTTAGAGTTTCATTAGTAGCTTTAATCAGAGGGATTTCAACTGCATCAGCACTACTCATATGTTGATCTTAATTTTTAACGTTAATATTTAAATCACTAATTACTTCTTTAACAGCAACTAGTGTGTCTTTCATATCTTGTTCATTTAAATTTCCAATACATCCAATACGAAAAGTATCTGCAACTGTCAGTTTACCAGGATAGATTAAAAAATCTTTATCACTTAGAGCATTGTAAAATGCTTGAAAGTTAAAGTTCGGATCCTTTGGTTGTTTAAACGTTATTATAATGGGTGCCTGTAAATGATCGGGCAAGAGTTGCTCAAAACCAATCTCTTTCATTCCTTCGCATATAACATTACAATTATGTTGATATCTTTTGTGTCTTCCTTCTATTCCGCCTTCTTTTTTATGTTCTGTTATTGCTTGGTTAAATGCAGCTAACACATGTGTTGGTGGAGTGAAACGCCATTGTTGATTTTTTTCCATTGCTGTCCATTGATCATACAAATCCAAACTTAAAGAATGACAGTTTCCTTTTGCTTTTTCTATTATTTCATTTTTCATTAAAATAAATCCAACGCCTGGCACACCCTCAAGACATTTATTTGACGATGCAGCGACTGCATCAAAAGTAACATCTTTGCTACTTAGAGGAAGGGCTCCAAATGCACTCATGGCATCTATAAACAGAGATAAGTTTTTTCTTTCAACGAGATTTGCAATATCGTTTATGGGGTTCAATATTCCGGATGTAGTTTCACAGTATACAGCAAAGACATGTGTGAGTTGTTTGTTAGCATCAATAATTTCCTCTAATTTTTTCATATCATGTGGCTCGTGTTCGGCAACTTCATATTCAATGGTATTTCTATTTAAATAGGTGCACATTTTTTTCATGCGTTGACCATAAGCACCATTAATAAGTATTAAAATGTGAGCTTCTTTAGGTGTTAGTGAACTTATCATAGATTCCACTGCAAAGGTTCCGCTTCCTTGCATAGGAACACATTGATAATTATCTTCACCGTCAATTAATGTGATTAATGAGTCACGGATGGATTGATTCAAATCAATAAATTTTTGATCACGCGATCCCCAATCATGAAGCATTGCTTCTTTTGTTGTCATTGAGGTTGTAAGAGGACCTGGAGTTAAAAGTTTTTTATCCATTAATTTTTTATAGTCATCTCTTAGATCTTTATCCAGATCTTATCAAATAGTTTAACTTACATTTGTAAAAAATATTCTTATAAGTTAAAATATATTTATGAACGAAAACATAGTTAATTACCTACTGGAATTATTAGAAAATAAAGGCTCTGATATTCAATACGGTAATGAAGACGTGACTCAACTAGAACATGCACTTCAGTGTGCAGAATTAGCTGAACAACATAATAAATCAGATGCTTTCATTACAGCAGCTTTACTTCATGATATTGGTCATCTTTTATATGAAGATGATGATCCAATTCATAAGGGGAAAGATGGTGTGCATGAAGATTTAGGGGCTAATTATTTAGAAAAATATTTTGGTGAAGATGTAACCCTTCCTATTCGAGCGCACGTAGCATCAAAGCGATATTTGGCAGCTGTGGAAGATGGTTATTATGACGATTTATCAGAAGCATCCAAAAAATCTTTAAAAGTACAAGGTGGTATTTTTTCAAAAGAGGAAGCTGAAGAATTTATTAATAAACCTCAGATGAAAGAAGCGGTAGAAATGCGACGCTTCGATGATCAAGCTAAAATATTAAATAAAACAACACCATCAGTTGAGCACTTCCGGAAGTATGTAGAAAATTCTTTTCAAGCAAATTCAAACTAATTATGCTTGATAGCTATGACTATATTGACTCTTCAAGATTTACAGGCAAAATCATATTAACATCCTTTCCTGGATTAAATGATGAAGGAAAATTTGATAAAAAAATTTTAATTTCCCAATTAGAGGTCTTTTCCAACAATCAATGCAGCTCAATCACCTCATTTGTTGAAGATAAGGAGTTTGATGTCTTGTGTGATAAAAAATTATTTGTTGAAAAAATCTACCATCATAATTTGAAGTGGTATCATATGCCAATTGCTGACTTAGGTGCTCCTAATCAGGACTTTAAATATAAGTGGGAGACAACAAAAGTATTACTTAAAAATGAATTGTTAGAAGGACAAAATATTATTTTTCATTGTCGTGGTGGAAAGGGAAGAGCAGGAACAATAGCAGCAATTATTCTCGCAGATTTTGGCCATGAAAAAAAAGAAGCTATAGATCTAGTTAGAGAAAGAAGAAAAGGAGCAATAGAAACAAAAGTACAAGAAGATTTTATTAATAGCTATCAAGTTATAAAATAATTATACAATATTGCGCCAAGAGTATTCTGGCTTGAAGCCAAGAATTTTTTTTGCTTTATCAATATTTAAAAATGTTTTGTGCTCTTCAATATCACCTTTAATATTTATATTGGGAAAGACTGTCTCTAATAATTCTTTATTCCCTTTATTCATACACGTATCTTCAGCGGCAATAATAAAGTTATCAGCACCTTTTAATTTTGACTCAAGGGCCAAAAGACATGCTTGCCCAACATCTCTAGCATCAATATACCCCCAGAAGTTCCATTTTCTTTGATATGGATCATTTTGAAAGTCGTTAAACATTTTATAATCATTTTCTTCCATTATATTTGAATATCGCAGACCAAATATTTTCATATCTTTATTTCGACGACAATATTGTCTAGCTAACTCTTCTCCCATAACCTTTGAGAGAGAATAACTTGACTCTGGTCGAGGTGGGTAATCTTCATCAACAGGAACATACGGAGGATAGGTATCAAAAGGGAGACCTAAAACTGTTTCACTTGAAGCCCACACAATATTATTTACTTTCATTACTTCTGCACATTGAAAAACATTGTAGGTACTTAAAGTATTAATCCGAAATGTTTTATGATTGGGGTATAAACCTGAAGCAGGAATTGCAGCTTGATGAATAATTGCATCAATACCATGTATTCTATCATCAATCTGAGTAATAGCTTCCATTGTTTCTCCAAAATTTTCAAGATCAACACAAGTAAAGGGTGTGTTGTCATCTGTACTTTTTTCTAGATCAACATTAAAAACATCATAATTATTTTCTAAAAGAGTTTTGATGGTTGCTCTACCAGCTTTGCCAGAGCCACCGGTAACAAGAATTTTTTTCATAAACAAAACATAACACAATTAAAAAAAAAATGTAATTGAATTCACTTACCTAACCTAATGAAAAAGAGGAGAAACTTATTTAGAAAGAAACAGAAAGATTAAAAATATTTTGAAGAATAAATAATAAGATCATTGAAATAATTGCTGCGATGATTGGTAATGTAAACCAGCCAATTGTAATTCTGCCTGCAATTCCCCATTGCACTTCTTTCCCCCCTTTTAATAAACCAATTCCAATAACAGCACCAACAACAGCTTGCGAACTTGAAACAGGAACTAGTGGAATAGACGGGAGATTTATTGATTGTAAAAAATTACTAATACCTTGTGAGGCGAATAAAAATAAAACGATCGAGTGTGATATAACTACAATAAATGCAGCCACAGGTGACATCTTTAACAAGTCATTTCCTACCGTAAACATTACTCTTTTGGAGTAAGTAAAGACTCCAATAGCAATTGCTATTCCGCCTAGTAAAAATAATTGTTCTTTCGAACTAAAAACAAAAAAACTAGAAATTGATATATCGGTAAAAGGTGAGATAGGAACAAAGACACCCATAACGTTAGCAATGTTGTTTGCGCCTAAACTATACGCACCAAAAGCTCCTGCTAATAGAAGCGCTGTTCTAGTGTAAGCATCAAGTCGTAAAATGTGTATTTTTCGCTTTAATATAAAATTTTTTGTCAGAGTAAAAAAACCCATGGCTATTAATCCTGCTATCACAGGACACAGAACCCAGGTGCCTAAAATTGTAATTAACACTTTGATATTGGTTGCAGACCCGGTATATAAATTCCACCCAACAATAGCACCGACAATGGCTTGCGTTGTAGATACAGGTAACCCCGCTTTTGTCATAAGATACACTGAAATTCCTGCAGCGACACAAGCAGCAAAAGCACCAGGCAATGCATTGATTGCTCCAAGCTTCCCTAATGTTTCCGTTGTTCCGGCCCCACTTATGATAGCGCCTAATATAACAAAAATACTACAAACAATTGCAGCTGTTTTAAAACGCACCATTCGTGTGCCAACAGCTGTTCCAAAAACATTTGCAGCATCATTTGCCCCTAAGGACCAACCAAGAAATAATCCTCCTAAGAGAAAAATAATAATTGTAATATCCATTAATTATTAAACGGATCGTTTAATTGCATAGATCTGCACTTCATCAGCGATATCTTCTGCATGATCACAAATGCGATCAATTTTTTCAACAAAATAGCGTAAATGTATTTTTTGATCCAAAGGAAGTTCGGAGTCAAATATTCTGCGCGCTAAAGCACTGAATTTAATATCTGATTCTTTTTCATAAAATGTAACTTTGTGACCGTTATCTCGAACTGTTTTAATATCGCGGAAAAAGGAACGTACAGTTAAGCAGAGTGCTTCGACACAATTCACTACAGTATCTGTTAAATCAATTAAGTCTTGATGGAACTCTTTTGGAAAATCCGGTTTTTGAATAGAGAAGTGATAACAGTTCCCTTGGTACATACCGATTAATTCATCCATATGTTCTAATAGTCGTAAAACATCACTTCGCGCATCAGGGATAAGGGTTTCCTCATATAACGTGTGCTCAACTTCTTTTGTTATTTTATCGGCTTTACTCTCCATCTCTTTCACCTTTTCAACCATTTCATCAAATTTACCATTAGCAGAATGATTAAGATAAGTGGGAACTACACTTTTAAATACGAGTCCTACTTCAGAGAGAATATCAACGAAACCGTCAATTTCTCTTTCCAGTTTTTTTGTATCACTGAATAAAGAGTTACTTTTTAATCCAAACATCTCCAGCTTATAGAACTTTTAAATAAAAAATAAAGAAATGTTACATTTTTGTTACATTTTAACAAAATTTCAAATTACTGTAATATAAGAAGTATAATAATTTATTTAATTTTAGGAGCTTCAATGAGTCTTATTACAACAAATAATTTAAAGTGGTTAAGCACTGTTTTAATTTTAACCGGCATACTTCTTACTAATCTAAATATTTATCCCATTAATATTTTTATTCATGGGCTTGGTGCCATCGGTTGGTCAATCGCTGGATTAATAACTAAAGATAGAGCGTTGATGACTAATTTTGGTTTACAGATTCCTCTTTTTGTAATCGGATACACGTATTACTTATCATAAGCTGATGAAGAAGGTTTTATTTATGTGTGTCGCAAATTCTGCTAGAAGTCAAATGGCAGAAGGTATTGCAAGAGCACTTTTCCCAAATATTAAATTTCAAAGTGCTGGTTCAATGCCATCAAGGGTTAACCCCCTTGCTATTGAAGTTATGAAAGAAATACATATAGATATTAGCGATCATTATTCCAAAAGTTTTGAGAACCTAGACGAAGATTTTATAAATAATTTAGATTACGTTATTCCTTTATGTAAAGAAGAGGTATGTCCCATACTAAATTCTGATGCCATAATCTTGCCGCTACCATTTGAAGATCCTGCGTCAGATAATTCGTTGAATAAATTTAGAGAGGTGAGAGATTTAATTAAAGACAAATTACAAGAATTAAAAAATACATTATAAAAAAAACTTTTTAATCACAAAATAATAATATTTTTTTCATATTTTTTTAAAAATTTTTTTTTAAAAAAAAAATTAATCGCTTACAATAATTTTCCTCCTTGTTTTATTGTCGATAGTTGTGAGCGATTTTTTTTACTTTATTTTAAATTTTAAGAATTACTTTAGCTCGGGATTTGAGTTTTGCTGATCCTCGTCCAGATAAACTTGGGTTTTTTATAAAAAAATTATGGGAAGAAAACTTTTTTGATTTTTGTGAAAGTTTGTTTTTAAAATAATTACCATCCTCTGCCATTTCCCAACTATTTGTATTATCAATTAAATTAGCTACTAAGATTTGATTAACAATTTGTTCATGAACAGTTTCATTTTCAATAGGAATAAAAGTCTCCACCCTTCTATCTAAATTTCTTTGCATTAAATCTGCAGAGGATATGTACAATTTGTTTTTTGGGTGGGGAAATTTATAACCATTGTAGAAACAATAAATTCGACTATGTTCAAGAAATCTTCCAATAATACTTTTTACAGTTATATTTTTTGATAAATTATCAATTCCAGGAATTAACGAACATATTCCACGAACTATTAAATCAATTTTTACATTTTTTAAGGAGGCATCATAAAATAAATCAATTAGTTGAGGGTCCACGAGTGAATTCATTTTTCCAATAAATCCGGCTGGTTTATTTTTTGATGCGTGATGTATTTCTTTATTAATCAATTCATTAAACTTTTCTCTTCCTAAAATAGGGGTATATGTAATTTTTTTAATATCTTTGGGGACCGAATAACTTGTTAGGTAGTTAAATATTTTACTTGAGTCTTTTGCTAGTATTTCGTTACAAGTGAAATAAGACAAGTCCATATATATAGTGGCATTTTTTGGATGATAATTACCAGTCCCAAAATGCATATAATTTTTTATTTTAGATCGTTCTTTGCGTGTAACTAAAGTAATTTTAGCATGAGTTTTAAGCTCAATATTTCCAAATATTATTTGCGCACCTGCTAATTCTAGCTCTCTTGCCCATTTTAAATTTCTTTCTTCATCAAATCTTGCTTGAAGCTCAATGATTACAGTTACAAGCTTTCCTTTATTTGCAGCATTTATTAAGCTTTGTTCTATAGGAGAGTCATCGGTTGTTCTGTAAAGTGTATGTTTAATAGAAATTACATTTGGATCGTCAGCAGCTTGTTCAATAAATTGTGTTACTACTTCAAAAGACTCAAAGGGGTGATGAATAATAAAATCTTTTTTTGATATTGCTTTAAAATAATCATTATTAAAATCTTTAATTCTTTCAGGAAACCTTACTTTAAATTTAGGGTAAAGTAATTTCTTAAATTCTTTTAATATTAATTTATCAATTGTTCCTAAAGCAATAGGAATGGGTAGTTTATAAATGTTTTCATTTTCATATTTTAGATTTTTTTTTATAAATGTTATCAGATGTGAGGATATTTTTTCGTTAAAATCAATTCGAATTACTTCTTGTCTTCTTCTTTCTGCAATAGCTTTTTGAAATACTAAAAAAAGATCTTCACCTTCTTCCCCTAAATCTAGCTCACTATTTCTTACCGGTCTAAATATTCCTTTATCAAGAATGGTATCGCATTGAAAAATTTCTTTTAAAGAAATCATCAGTATTGTTTCAATTGAAACAAACCTATTTTTTTTTCCTGGCAATCGAATAAATTTTTCTAATCCATCTGGCACTCTTAATATGCCATAGTATTTTTTTTTATTATTTATTAACCGACACACAAGCGTGGTTTCTTTGTTTGGAATAAATGGAAAGGGGTGAGATGGATCGATAATTATTGGAGTTAAAGTGCCAAAAACAGATCTTGAAATATAATCTTGCAAGTATTTTTTATTGGTTTTTGATAAACTAAACTCTGTTTCAATATGTATTTTATTTTGTTTTAATTCATCAAGAAGTGACGCCCAAATAGATTTAATTTGTTTTATCATTCTTGAAGTTTCAATACTGATTAAGTTAAGCTGCTTTAAAGGTGTTAAACCATCAATACTTTTATTCTGAGATTTTTTTTGCACAAATAAACCTGCAACGCGCACCATAAAAAATTCATCTAAATTTGTAAAACCAATCGATAAAAATCTAATTTTTTCTAATAAGGGATTTTTATTGTCCACGGCTTGATCAAGAACTCTTTCGTTGAATTTTAACCAAGACAATTCTCTATTAATATATCTTTTTTTTGTATTATTATTCACAGAAGACAGCTTTACAATAAAAAGAAGAAATATTTTGTGAATTTTTTATTTCAGTTTTAAATACTTTATTTTACTGGTTTTATTATATCACTTAGAAAATATTTGTTCTCTTTGATAATTTTTACCAATGTGCATGTTGCAATATTGCCTATTTTTGTTTTACATATTTTATTTAGGGATTCTGTTACGCTGGGGTTGTGACCAATAATTAGCGTATTCTTATTTATTTTTTTAATTAATTTAGTCAAAATATTTTCATTACATTCATAAATGCTTTGATCTGTAATAAAGTGATGATCTTTATTAAGCGATTTTTTTATAAGATTATAAGTATTTATAGTTCTTGCTGAAGGAGAACAAATAACCTTTTCAATTTTTATGGGTTTATTTCTTAAATAAATCGCAAGCTTTTTTGCATTTTTTATACCTCTTTTACTAAGAGGTCTATCAATGTCTGATATATTTAAATCATCCCAACTTGATTTTGCATGGCGCAATAAGAATACTTGAAACATACGTTTTTAATAATCTATTTATAAATAAAATACTTAAAAAAATGAAAAATAAAATTAATACACCAGTAGCAGTTTTAGACCTTGGATCAAATTCATTTAGGCTTGTTGTATATAAAGAAACAACCTACCCTTTTAAAATA
>JAQBWI010000031.1 GCA_027625355.1 Pseudomonadota bacterium | reverse complement strand
GCTGTAAGTTCTTTTGAATATATCTAACCAATGGAGATTCAGTTTTCTTTTTTTAAAAATAATAATATTTTCAATATTTTTATAATTTTTCAATAAAGGAGCTGCAGTAGGACCTACAACAAATGTAAGTTTTGCCTCTTTATTTTGATTAATAAAATGATTGATTGCTCCAGAGGAAAGAATCGTATCGCCAATTAGATTTGAGCAAATAAATAAAATTTTCACAGGAATTTCATTACAATTTTATAATTAGCATATATATCTTATAGTATGACAGTGCCATACTTTTATAAAAACAGTAATTCCCAATTTCTATCAATTGAAGGTGAGGATAGTAATGAATTTCTTCAAAACTTAATTACAAATGATATTAATAAGTGCTCTAAAGACAATTTTCTTTATTCTTGTTTACTCACCCCTCAGGGGAAATTTCTATCAGATTTCTTTGTTTTTAAGAAAGATGAAAAGTTTTTACTTGAAACGCACTCTTTTTTTTATGAAAAATTATTAAAAAAATTGAACTTGTATAAGCTTAGATCGAAAATACATATAAATGAAATAAATAATCTACATTCATTTTCTGTATTTGGAGATTTACAAAAAGACCAAGATACTTTCATTTTTGATATTGATCCGAGGAATGCAAATATTGGCTTAAAATTAATTCATTCAAAAACAAATCCTAGAATATTAAATGGTATAAATGAAATTAATGAAGAAAAGTACCATGAGATATTAATTCAAAACTTGGTTCCTCTTTCACATTATGACTTAGTAGAAAATAAATCCTTATTACTAGAAAATAATTTTGAAAATCTAAATTCAATATCTTGGGATAAAGGTTGTTATGTAGGTCAAGAAATTACAGCAAGAATGAAATACCGATCTCTACTTAAAAAGAAAATTTATTCCCTAACAATTAAAGATGGCTCTCCATTAATTGGTCAACTCATAAAAGATGACGAAAGTGAATTTGGAAAAATTATTAGTATCAAAAATAACTCTGTACTCGCAATGTTAAAAATAGAGTTAGCCGAAAAAAAAATAAATAAAAAACAAAAAATTAAAACTAATGAAGGTCTAGTTTTAGAATTTATTTTGTAAAAAGTCTTCTTGAAGCAAAAATAATAGGTAAGATAAATAAAAATATAATTAGGATAGGAAAAAAAATAGAATTATCTCCGTAATTAATTGCTATGATACCTAATGTAGCTGGAGCGCCCATAAACGTTCCATAAACTGCAATAGAGATAATTGCTATTGCGGCTCCACTATCTACCCCTTCTGCTTTACCAGCCAGACTATAAGCAATAGGAATTATAGCTGAAGTTCCAATTCCCAATAATGCAAAACCACATAACGCTGCCAGAATACTATCAAATGAATACAATATATATAGACTTAAAATTGAGGTTATAAAAAGTATGGTGAGAAAATTATACACACCAATTCTATCTCGTATCCAATCTCCACTTAGCCTTCCAATTACCATGAAAATATTAAAACTGACTGTTGCTAACCCTATTAAAAAACCATCAACTTGAATAAAATCTCTCATGTAAAGAGCTCCCCAAGCATCTACACTTCCTTCTGTAAGGGCATTGACCACGGCAATTAATGCTAATATAAAAATTAGTAATGGCCATATAAAAAAAATAGTATGTTTATTTTCAGTATTTTCAATCTGATCAACATGAAGTTTTAAAACAATAAATATATTTAAAGGTAAAAGAATTATTACATAAGTTATAACATTGTTTAAAAAACTTATATTCCATTCAAGAAATAAACTTGTTGCAATTGATCCAGTCAAAACTCCTAAACTCCAAAAAGCATGGAACCCAGACATCATTGATTTTTTTTCTCTTTTTTCAAGATTAGATGCATACAGATTACAGCTAATTTCAAAACTTCCATAAGAAAGACCAAAAATAAATGAAAAGATCATAAACAGTTGCAAAGAAGAAATAAATGGCGTTGGAAGCCATAAAATTGCTTGCAAAATACTTGTATATAAAAGCACTGTTCGAGTAGAACTCATTTTAATTACATTATTGGCAAAAATCATTGCAATAATTGACCCAATTGCAAAAGTAGCCATTACCAACCCAATGCCAAAATAATCAGTATTAATTTGATCTTTGATAGTAGGAATTCTAATAGTCCATAACCCAACAAAAAAAGCCATTATAAAAAATAATAGTCTCGTTGCCATTATATCATTTATAATTTTCATACTTACTAAAATTTATTTAATAAAATATTTTTGATAATATTGACTTAAATCTTTTACCAATACTCTCTCCTGACTCATTGAGTCTCGGTCTCTGACAGTAACTGAGTTGTCCTCTAATGTTTCAAAATCTACAGTAATACAAATTGGAGTCCCTATTTCATCATGTCGTCTGTAATTTTTTCCAATATTTCCAGAATTTTCAAAAATTACCCTCCCCATTCCAAGATTTTGTAATTCGTTTTTAAGAGTTTTTGCTTTCATAACAATTTCTTCATTATTTTTTTTCAATGGGATAACTGCCGCTTTAATCGGAGATAGGTGTGGTTTTAATTTCAAGACCGTTCGTGATTTTCCATTTTCTAAAGCTTCTATTGTATAAGCCTCGTTAAGAACAGCAAGAAGACCTCTGTCAACTCCTGCTGATGGCTCAATAACATAGGGTATATATGAAGTTTTTTCTTCCAAATTTTGTACTCCTAATTTTGTCGTAGAATGATCATTTTTTTTTACATCTGAACTAATATTATAATCTTTTTGATTTTTAGTATGTGAACCTAAATCAAAATCAGTTCTGTTAGCAATACCTTCAAGCTCTTCCTTGCCATGGGGAAATTCATACATAATATCTACCGTAGCCTTTGAATAATGAGACAATTCATTTTGTTCTACATCTACAGGAAATAAATTTTTTTTACTCACACCCTGAGCTTCCCACCATTTAATTCTTTTATCAACCCAATATTTATGCCATTCATCATCAGACCCTGGTTTGACAAAAAATTCTAATTCCATTTGTTCAAACTCTCTAACTCTAAAAATAAAATTTCTTGGAGTAATTTCATTTCTAAAAGCTTTACCAATTTGAGCTATACCGAAAGGCACTACCCTACTCGTTGAGTCAGTAATATTTTTAAAATTAGTAAATATTTGCTGACATGTCTCCGGTCTTAAGTAAGCAAAAGAAGAGCCATCATCAACAGGTCCTATTGCTGTTTTAAACATCAAATTAAAGGGTCTTGGATCAGTTAAGTCATTAGACTTACATTCAGGACAAGTATTATCAATTAACTGATCTGCTCTCCATCTAGATTTACAGCTTTTACAATCAACTAAGGGGTCTGTAAAAGTATCTTCATGACCTGATTGTTGCAATACGACAGGTGCACTAAGAATAGAAGCATCTAACCCTTCAACATCATCCCTCTCATAAACCATCGACTTCCACCAAGCTTGTTTTAAATTATTTTTTAATTCAACACCCATTGGTCCGTAATCATACAAACCTTTTATACCTCCATAAATATCATTAGATTTAAATATAAATCCTCTTCTTTTACATAAAGAGACTAATTCCTCCATTGAGCTTGCAGTCATTTATTCCTTTGGTTTATATTCTTTTGTTTTTGGGTCTTTTTCTAAATCAATACTCGTTTCTTTTTGCTTCTTTGAGCTGTTATTAATTTTATTTCTTTCAGATAAAATTTTAAATAGCAGGTAAATGAATAATATTGATCCAATTAAAACTATAACTTTCATTATAAACCATATCTAGACCACATTATCATCTCTTCCAGTCTATTAAAAATATCATTACTATTTATAGAAGACGAGAGACGTTTTTGTAAAAAAGATTTTTTTTGATCAATAATTTTAATTTTAGCTTTTTTTCCAAATTTTTCTTTAATCACCTCATTAATTGAGCCAACTCCATCAGCTAAACCTAGCTCAACACCTTTTTTTCCTACCCAAAATAACCCAGAAAATACTTCATCTTCATTAGAGCTAGAAAGTTTTGCCCCTCTTCTTTTTTTAACATAATCAATAAAATTTTCATGGATTTGTTCTTGGATATTTTTTAAGCGATCAATGTCCTCTTTTTTTTCTTCCTTAAAAGGATCTAAAAAACTTTTACTTTTTCCAGAAGTATAAACTCTTCTTTCAATTCCCATCTTTTTAATAAGATCTACAAAACCAAATCCAGGTGAAATTACACCTATTGATCCAACAATAGAATTTAAGTCTAAATATATTTCATCAGCAGCACAGGCCAACCAATAACCACCAGAAGCTGCAACATCTTCCACGAATGCATATACTTTTTTGTTTTTTTCTTTTGCTAAATTAATAATTTTTTCTGCAATTAATGAAGATTGTGTTGGAGAACCCCCTGGGGAATTAATTATCAAAGCAACTGCAGGTGATTTTTTGTCTGCAAATAACTTATCTATTAATTTTTCTATACCTGTAATCGTTAATCCAGATCTAGCTATACCAGCCTGACCAATAACACCCGATAATCTTAATGTTGGTATATTAATATCTTTTGAAAAAAATTTCTTAAACACAAGGCTTAATAGCAAATGTTAATCTTTACTTAAAGGCTAAATGTGTTCAAATAATTGAATTTTAGATAAAAAAGTTTACCAAATTTATAATTATCTATTAATTAAATAAAATTGAACTATATTTAGCGTATGGCTGAGATTATTCCAATTCATAAACATAAAGAAAATTTTAATGAAGTTATTAAAAATTTATCTAATTTATGTAAAGAAGATTTAAACTCAATTAATACATTAATTTTAGAAAAATTAGATAGTTCTGTCCCTTTAATTCAAGAAATTGGCAAATATTTAATCTTATCAGGTGGCAAAAGACTACGACCCTTGCTGACCACCTCATGCTTTCATATATTAAATAATCAATCTCTAAAAAACGTTAATCACATAGGTTTAGCTGCAGCTGTAGAGTTTATTCATGCCGCAACTCTATTACATGATGATGTAGTAGATTTAAGCAAAGACAGAAGAGGTAATTTAACTGCTAATGAGGTGTGGGGGAATAAAACAAGTGTTTTAGTAGGTGATTTTCTTTTTAGCAGATCTTTTCAATTAATGACTAAGTATGGAAATTTGGAAACTTTAAAAATTTTATCAGACACAAGTGTTGTAATTTCAGAAGGTGAAGTTCTTGAAATTAGTAATGATAAGAATTTAGAAATGAACCAAGATACCTATTTTCAAATCATCAATGGAAAAACTGCCTCATTATTTAGTGCAGCATGTCAAGTTGGAGGTATTAGTGGGGGAGCAAAAGATAATGAACATCAGGCGCTAAAATCATTTGGAACTAACTTTGGGATGACATTTCAATTAATTGATGATGCAATAGATTACTCATCGAACTCTAACATAATGGGTAAAAATATTGGAGACGATTTCAAAGAAGGTAAAATAACTTTGCCTATTATTCTTGCTTATGGAAGATCAAAAAATGAAGAAAAAAAGTTTCTGCAAAATGTAATCTCCAATCCAAAAGAAGATCAGAAAAATTTTAAATTAACCAAAGAATTACTAATAAAATACAAATGTATAGAGGATACTTTGATTAGAGCTAATCATTTTGCTGATGTTGCAATTGACTCACTAAGCATATTCAATGACAATGAATATAAAGAAGCTCTGATTAAATTAATTGATACTAGTATAAAGAGGCTGGCTTAATTAATATTCTTCGTAAGATTTAACTTCAATAATTTTTGATCCAAATTTTTTATTGATTTCTAATTTTACCTCAGATCTTTTATCATTAGTAAAATATACAGATCTTGCCAGATCAATAAAAGTTTGATCAAATTTTTTCTTTCTTTCACAATCACGTATATCATCTTCAATTACCCATAATTTTGAATTAATTTCAATGAGCGAGTCTAAATAATTTTGAATATCATTATTCTTAATATGTTTATTGAGAGTTTGATTAAGTAATTCTAGCTCTTCTCTAATAAGTTTTAATTTTTCTTCATCTTTGATATTAATATTTTTGATGTGCAAAATTGATATTTTATCAATTAACTCTCCTAATGAAACTGGGGTACTAATAATCATTAATCTTCATAACGTTTTATATCATTTTCATCAAGATACTCTCCAAACCACATTTCAATGACAATTAAAGTTTGATTTCCCCTATTCGCTAAACGGTGTTTTGCTCCTTGAGGAATAAATATATGTTGATTTTCAGTTAAATTAAAAGTTTCATCATTAATAATTACTTCTGCTTCTCCATGAGCTACAAGCCAATGTTCAGAGCGACCTTTATGGCTTTGTAATGAAAGTTGACCGTCTGGCTCAACTATTAATTTTTTAACAGTATACTTTTTACCTTCATTAATGACTTCATAAGAGCCCCATTTTTTTTTAACAAAATTTTTCATTATGAAAGTTTAATATATATTATATAAATAGATTCAAGATGATTAAAATTGCTCCATCAATATTAGCAGTTGATTTAATTAATTTAAAAGATGAAGTAAAGTTAGTTGATACTAATGGTGCAGAATATATCCATATTGACGTAATGGATGGGCATTATGTACCTAATATTACATTTGGACCTAATATTGTAAAATCTTTAAGACCTGTCACAAATAGAATACTTGATGTTCACCTTATGATTAGTCCTGTTGAAAAATATATAAATAATTTCATTGAAGCGGGAGCAGATATAATAAGCTTCCATCCAGAAGCAGATGATAACCCCCTTGAAATAATAAAAAGTATTAAAAATAAAAACTGTAAAGCAGGAATAGCCATTCATCCAAATATTACAGTAGCTAATGTCACTAAATATTTAGAATTCATAGACTTAGTTGTTGTAATGACTGTCGTTCCTGGAGCTGGCGGTCAAAAATTTATGGACTCAGAAGTAGTGAAAATTATTGAGTTAAATAATATAAGAGATCAACAAAAACTAAATTTTGAAATTGAAATTGACGGTGGAATCAATAAAGAAACTTCGCAAATATGCAAAAAAAGTGGAGCAGATGTATTAGTTGCTGGATCTTATATTTTTTCTGGCACCAAAGACAATTATAAAACATTGATCGATTCTTTAAGATAATGGACTGGGATAAATTAAAATCATTTTATGAAATAGCTATTTCAAAAAGTATATCAAAAGCGAGCGCAAAATTAAATATTAGTCAGTCTGCACTAAGTCGTCAAATTCAAGATTTAGAATATGATTTAAAAACCCCTTTATTTATTCGTCATCAAAAAGGTGTGAGATTAACTGAACAAGGGGAAAATTTATTTGATACAGTCAATCAAATTAATACCTCTGTTTCAAACTTTGAAAAAAAACTAATTGATAAAAAAACAAAACCTGCAGGAAGGTTTACAATCAGCACAACGGTTGGGTTTGGCTCTACATGGCTAACACCTCGAATAAACAAATTTACTAATCAATTTCCTGACATGGAAGTCAACATAATTATGTCTGATGAAGAAGTCGATTTATCAAGCAGAATTGCTGATGTAGCTGTTCGTGTAAAAAAACCTACTCAAGCAAACTTAATTTTTAAAAAATTTGTTAACTTTCATAATCATATTTATGGATCTTCAGATTATTTACAGTCATCAGGAATTCCAAGAAACATAAGTGACTTAGATAAACATAGCCTCATATGCTTTGGATCTGGTTTACCCTCCCCCATCTCTAATATAGATTGGATTTTAAAACTTGGGAAAGAGGGTACAAAAAGAAAACCTAAGTTTAGAGTAAACAGTATATACGGCATGTCACTAGCAGTTGAAAAAGGAGCTGGTCTAGCGTCACTCCCTGATTATATGGCCGCTGATAAACCTCATTTAGTGAGAGTTTTACCTACTATTGAAGGTCCTTCTTACCAAACATATTTTGTTTATACAGAAGCTTTTAAAAACGATCGAAGATTAGAGGTTTTTAGAGATTTTTTATTTAATGAAGCAAAAGATTGGCATTATTAGTCTTTGACTTACTTCTTAGAATTTGTATAAACCTTTCTAAATATGGGTTATCCAAAAAAACATCGTGGTCGTCGTAAAAGAGGGTCTAAATATAGAAGTAATAAAAGACGCCAAAAGAAAAAATAACCACCTTTAATCTTTTTGTATTCTAATTTATGATGATCTCCAATTAAGGAGAATACATGACATATTTTACACCTATTGAAGAAAATAAGGCTAAAGGAAAAGTCAAAAGAGTTTTTGATAATATTAAAAAAGAACGAAAAATAACTACAATTCCTAATTTTTGGAAAACAATAGCAAACGATCCAGATACTCTTGAAAGAACATGGAATTCTCTTAGAGATATTATGAAAAAAGGCTCTTTAGATCCTCTTACAAAAGAAATGATATATATTGCTGTTTCCATGACAAATAGTTGTGAGTACTGTATTCGTTCTCATAGTGCTGCAGCAAAGAAAAAAGGAATGACAGATAAAATGCTCAAAGAACTAATTGCTGTTGTGGGTATGGCGAATGAAACAAACAGACTTGTTGAAGCCTATCAAGTTGAAGTTGATGAGTTTCTCAAGTAGGATGATTTATCTTTAAATTATTCAAATAGGTCATATATACGTTAAATAATGTTTAAATTTTTTACTAATCCAAAATGGTATGCATGGGCATATATAGGTTCAGTTGTTATTTTAACCTCTATCTGGGTTCAAGTTCAGATAGATGTTATGATAAATGAATGGTTTGGTGAATTTTATGATATGATTCAAAAAGCACTAGGCACACCTAATGCTATTACAATGCAAGAATATATGGGCTCTCTTGCTAGCTTTGCTCAACTTGCAGTTTTATCCATTGTCCTTGGTTTGGCTATATCTTTTCTCACTTCACACTTTTTATTTCGTTGGAGAACGGCAATGGTTGAATGGTATCACAGCGTTTATGATAAGGCACGCACCATAGAAGGTGCTAGTCAAAGAGTGCAAGAAGATACAATTAAGTTTAGTCGAATTATGGAAGGTTTAGGAACAAGTCTTATAGAATCTGTTTTAGTATTGATTGAGTTCTTCCCTTTATTAATGACATTATCTATTGGAATTCCAATTTTGTGGTTTGGTGATTGGCAATACGGTCTTGTATCAGGCGCCTTCATATGGGCAGTAGGTGGGACAATTTTGATGATTATTTTAGCATGGGTTCTACGATTAGTAGGTATTGAATACGATCTTCAAAAAAAAGAAGCTGCTTACAGAAAAATATTAGTTATTGCCGAAGATGATGGAAGCATAAGACCTAAGACTTTAGACGAACTTTTTGATGGCGTAAGATCAATTCATTTTAAAAGTTATTTATATTATCTTTACTTTAGCATTGGAAGATTGGCTTATCTGCAAGCAAATGTTTTAGCAGCTTATATCTTTCTTGCTCCAGCAATTGTTGCTGGTGTTATGACTTTAGGTGTAATGCAACAAATAATTCGTGCATTTGGAAGAGTTGAAGGATCTCTACAATATCTTTTTAGGGCTTGGCCTACAATTATTGAGCTAGCAAGTGTTTATAAAAGACTTAGAGAATTTGAAACAAAAATCGAAATTAATATGCATGAAGGAAATTTAGAATCTCCATCAGAATGATATTTTTATTATTTATCATAATACCTATCATTGAAATAAGCATCTTTATTACTGTTGGTTCAAATATTGGAGTACTAAATACGATTGCTATAATTTTAATAACTGCTTTAGTTGGTATTTTTCTAGTAAGAAGAAGGGGGTTAAGCCTTCTATTTAATGCTCGTCAAAATATGTCTGAGGGGATGATGCCAACTGAGGAAATTAAAGGTGGTATTTTTTTATTAGTTTCAGGCTTGTTATTAATTACACCAGGTTTTTTTACTGATTTTGTTGGTTTTGCCGTTTTCTTAAAACCTGTTCAAGATTTTATTGCCTTTAGAGCAAAAAACTATTTTGTCTCAAGAACCAGAAGGTACTAAAGTATCTATTTGTCCCACTAAGTCTAATAAAGCTGTTACTTGTTTATTATTCGAGGGGTTTTCAATTTTTTTAAGTGGAGGCATAATATTATTCCATTCTTCCATTCTATCAGCAATGGAATAATATGCTTTTAATAAACTTATTTGTTCATGACTACTTAATACATTACGAATATTTTCTATTAAAACCTGAAGATCATTAAAATTATCTATTTCTTTTTCTTTCTTAAAATTATGAACAATAAAACTTAATAATTTAGCCGTAACATTAGCATCGCCTGTTATTGCTCCCGCCCCTCCTCGTCTTGATGTGTTAAGAGCCATGGCGCCATTCCCACAAAAAACAGCAAAATTATTAAAATACTTTATTGTTTTGAGCATATTATCCATATTGCCCGTTGAGTCTTTAAGGCCAACAACATTATTAGGATATAATTTAAGTAAATTTTCAATAATATTAAAATTAATTGTGACTCCAGAGTGCTGAGGAATATTATATAATAAAAACTTAAATTCATTATCGTCAGAGTTCTCTATAACATTTCGGTAATATGAGATTACTCCATCATCAGTTACCTTTTTAAAATAAAATGGAGGTATAATCAGCGATGCCTTAGCTCCAATTTTCGCACTAAATTTTGTTAATGTAATTGCATCCTCTAAAGATGCTGACCCACTACCTATTAACAAATTACTAGCATCTATTCGATTTTCTAATAAGAATTCTATGCTTTGAATTTTTTGTCTGATTGAAAAACTACTAGCCTCACCATTTGTACCAAAAATAGTTAAGCCATCTAAACCTTTTTGAATTAAAGACTGGCAATGTCGAAGATGAAGATTGTTATTTATAGATAAGTTATTATTAAGTGGCGTTAATACTGCACAATAGGCACCTGAAATTTTAAACATAAACAACCAATAAAATAATTCCGAGAACAATTCTATATATAATAAAAATATTAAAATTCGCTTTTTTTATAAACC
>JAQBWI010000030.1 GCA_027625355.1 Pseudomonadota bacterium | reverse complement strand
AGATAATCATGAATCAATTATTACGTTATTTAAAAACAATAATATTAAAATCTCAAATAACTTTACTACTTTTTCTTCACCGTCAGCTTTATTTGCTTCAGTACAAAATAATGGGAATCTAGCTATCGCTGCAAAATCATTAAGTATGATAGCTAATAATTTTGACTTAAAGGAATTAAAAACTGATAAAATTGTTGATATAGAGGCTGGAATATTGGTAAGAAATAAAATTGCTAATTACAAAATAATTAAGTTTTTATTGGACTTATCTTCTAAATATATAGAATAAATATTATAAATTGAGAGGTTTAAATGAAATATTTGCATACCATGGTAAGAGTTGAGAATATCGAAAGTTCATTAGATTTTTACTGTAATAAACTAGGCTTAAAAGAAGTAAGACGAGTTGATCATGACAAAGGTCGTTTTACTCTAGTTTTTTTAGGAGCAGAAAATAGCGATGAAAAAACAGGTCTATTAGAATTGACGTATAATTGGGATCCAGAGAAATACACAGGTGGAAGAAATTTTGGACATCTAGCTTACAGTGTAAAAAATATTTATGATGTATGTGATAAACTGATGAAAAGTGGCGTAACTATAAACAGACCTCCAAGAGATGGTCATATGGCTTTCGTTCGTTCACCAGATGGTATTTCAATTGAAATATTGCAAGAAGGTGAAAGCTTACCACCACAAGAACCTTGGTTATCAATGGAAAATACAGGTAGCTGGTAAAATTATAAGGCTAGTTGTTTTTTCCCCATTGATGTTAAATCTTTAATTGTAGCTCTATTTTTGTAGGTAACTTCATAATCCTCAGCGGCAAAATCTGGAGGACTTTTTCCTTCTAAAAATTTTTGAGATTGTTTTTTAGCGTACGCTAAATTTTTTTCACAATATGGTGTGGAGCCAACATAAACTACATTTGAATAACCCTTTCCTGTGTGATGATCTTCAACAGCATGAACAACATCCGGATGCCACCAAACTGTATCTCCAGGGTCCATTTTAGGAATCGAGACAAGACCTCTTAAAAGGAGTGAGTGGTATTTTGAATTTACTGACAAAGCTCTAGCAGGCATGGAGCTACATAAATCTTTTTCATCTACATCATCCAATAAAGCTCTTGTTAAAATATATGCCATTGATTTTGCGATAGGTATAAGCTGTAAAGTTCCATCTCCAGGTCCTTGTTCAGTCAAAGCAACCCATCCTTGAAAAGTTCTAAAAACATGACTGACAGCAGGTGATTCTATTTCTTTAGTTTTATTTCTATTAGCAGCATCAAAAGGATCATATTCTTTGAAATTATCTGCAAATATTTTTTCATATACTGCTTGATAACCTTTATCAATCCAACGCTCTACTGAACCTGCATCACAATGAGGAGATAAACCTAGAGTCGAGTCTCCTGGTTCTCTTCTTCTTACTCTATCTGCGTAAACCAATTCATGATTGGGATCAAAAATTGACTCATTATTTTGCTTATAAGTCCAAAGTTGATTAAGCCATTTTTTTACAACATCTAACTCGATTGATTGTCTAATATTTACTTGAGGTTTAGACCAGTAAAGTCCAAAAATTTGAGGTTTCCCTGATTTTAAATCACTAAAATATTTATCAATATCTGCTTTTTTCTTTTGATCTTCATAATAATTATTTTCTTCAATATATTGTTCTAAATCCATGTTCATTTGAGTAATTAGATCATCATCAAAAACATCTCTTATAACAACACATCCCTTTTTTTTAACTTCTGATATTAAGTCCCTTAAGTTAAGTTTCAAATCATTAAATTTTACTTCAGGAATGATATTTTTATTATTTTTATTTAATTCTTCAATGTTAAAAATTTCGTCTGTAATAAATTTTTCAATTTCTAAAAAATTTTCTACATAATTTTTTGACATATTTTTAAGATAATTTTTCTCCTGAATAATAATTTCTTCTATATTATCTAGATCAATCATTATCTGAGGATAATTTTACTTTATAGTAATTGTTTGAATTTGTTGCCAAAGCTATCACTGATGGAAGCACCTGCTTGTAAAAATCAAATAAACTATTAAAAGGTTTAGGAAGTTGATCATCAATCTCTCTCCTTAACTTCTTTAAATTATACGAAGGTACCATTGGATACATGTGATGTTCGAGATGATATTCCATATTCCAATATAGAAAACTCAACAAAGGGTTTATTCTAACAGAGTACGTGCTTAAGCGATGATCTTTTGTATCCACTTTTGCAGCTAAATGCTGTGTAACGTTAACAGCAAACCAGATTGGTTTCCCGATATATGTTGGTAATATAATATAGATAATTGGTAAGAAACTTCCTATATAAATTGAATACAATATTACTGATAACCAAATAAATACATACAATCTTGAGTTCCATAATATTTTCTTTTTTTCTTTTGATGGCGCAGTAATATCAATTACTGATGAAAATTTACCAAATGCATGCTTAATAACTTCATATTTAATGAGCTTATGTGGATATAAAAGATCAGTGAGTGGAATAAAGTTTAGAAAAAATGCAATAAGCTCAACTGGTCTTGATACCTGTATCTCATGATCATAATCATCTTCGGTTTGCAAAGTATTTGAATGATGAAATGTATGACTCCAACGCCATCTAAAACCTTCAAAGTCACACATGAAGGAGCTTATGTGATAGAAAAATTCATTTATCCATCTTGTCTTAAAAGCAGTTCGATGAACTGTTTCATGCCAGTTTGCAACACTGAAAGCATATATAGTGCCGTATAGAAAGAAAAATAAATATGTCCACCATGTGCCAATAGTAACATAAGCTAAATAACCAGAAGCAAATAAAAGTAAAAAATAAATTGCAAAATGTATTAAGCCAGGCAAATCTCTTCTTTTGCTTAATTGCTTTAGTTTTTTCTTATCAATTGAGGGTCTATACCAGTCATCTAAATTAACATGCATATTGTTAAAATATTCAATTTTTTTTTAATTTCAATAATAATTATTTCGATAATAATTACAGCGGATATTTCAAATTATTTAGATAAATTCTATGCAATATTTCATGATGGGACTAAATGGTCCCATCAATTTATATTAAGAAAGATTACAAACTTAAAATAATAAATTTTATTTATCCCAGCGTTCTAACCAAGTTCCATCAACTGTTGAGTCAAACTGATCTTTTTTTGAAGTTCCTCTAAATTTATTATGTTGATCATCATAACCTTTAAACCATTCTTTCCAGTCAGGAATATAATTTGGTTCATCAGATTTTCTCATTATAATTGGATCTACTAAGCCTGTATGGAAACCAGCTTCATCTTTAGGGTTTTGAAACCTTAAATCAACACTCCATCTAACATCATCTGAAAAATTCTCTAGAGATCTATGTGGTACTAATTGATGAAGGAATAAAACAGAGCCAGCTTTCATTTCACATGTCACTACTTTATCTTCAGGAATATCTTTTTCTTCTATAAATAAGTACCAAGAATCTTTTACTGAACCATCTTTTTTTTCAAGTTTGTGATTGAGAACTCTTTCTGGTCTGTGCCCACCTGGGACTACTTGCATACATCCATTATTTTTGTTTACATCTAAAAAAGGTATCCATGCAGCTGGTTGAGTCGTCATTTCTGCTCCTTCTTTTAAATAGGCAGAGTCTTGATGCCATGGAACGGTCATTCTTGCTGTTTGAGGTGTTTTAGATCTAATGTTCCATACAGGGTGACCTGAGATATCTTGACCTACCCAATTTTCTACCATATCCAAAAGTTTTTTTGAGCCCCATAAATTTGCTAATGCTGGCTTTAATTCTCCTCTATGATGAATTAGAACAGATGATCCTTTAAAATCATTTTCTAAAGCTGCCAATCTTTTAAAAACATCTTTATCAGAATGTTTATCAGTAATTTTTCCTGCTTCAAATGCTTTATTAGCGTAATCATCTACAATTTCTTCAAACTCATTCAATATAGGATTAAGTTCATCTTGACTAAACACATCTTCAACAATCGTATATCCTTCATTAATATATTGGTCTATTTGATCTTGACTTATCATACATCCTCCTTAATAATTATTATATTAATCCAATTTAAGAAATGTAAAATAAAATAATCATTTTTTTTTAAAATTTTTGAAAATAAAAATGAATAAAAAATTAACAGTAAAAGATTTACAAAACTTTAAAGGTAATAAAAAATTAGTCAGTATATTGGCGAAAAATGTTGAAGAAGCAAAAGCTGCACATAAAGTAGGTTTTGAACTTTTAGCAACTGGTTCGCCAGGTTTATATAAAAACCCTGATAATCATCCACAATTTGAAGAAATTATTAAAATACGAGATGCTTGTCCCTATGCATTTATGCATTGGGGCGCTGCCGATACACTCTATAGTGGGCTGAATGAAGCAACAAAAGTTGCATTTATGGCTTTGGAACATGGTATCGATATGTTTTATTGTCATAATAATTTTGACCTTATCAAAGGTTTGTATAAGCAAGGCATACCTGGATTAGGGCATGTAGGTTTAGTTCCTAGCAGGCGAACGTGGACAGGAGGCTTTAAAGCTGTAGGTAAAAATTCGAATGAAGCGATGATGATTTATGAACAATGCTTAATGATTCAAGATGCAGGAGGCGTGGCTATTGAAATGGAATGTGTTCCTTATAAAATAGCTGAAGCAATAACAAAAAAAGTTGAACCAACTGTTGTGTCTATGGGTAGTGGTTCTGGCTGTGATGCGGAATTTTTATTTGGATGTGATGTACTAGGAATTACAGATGATCATATTCCAAGACACGCCAAAAAGTATAGAAATTTTAAGAAAGAATATTCTAGATTACAAAAAGAAAGAGAAGATGCTTTTCAAGAATTTTATAATGATGTTCAGTCAGGAAACTTTCCAGAAAAAAAACATATTGTAGAAATTGAGGAAAATGAACTTGATAAATTTTTAAATAAACTTGAAAAAAGATAAATAAAAAAAATCTTTAAGCCGGTATAGTTTTATTTATTTCATAATTAGGATCTTTAGATTGTTTTATAATAGCTGGTATAATTTCCTTATATGCATCAAATAATCCGTAATTAGGCTGTGGAAGTTGATCTTTAATCTTTTCATGAAACTTTGGCAAATTGTAAAAAGGCACTTGGGGACTTGCATGGTGTTCAATATGATATTGCATGTTTGCATAAAAAAAAGTACCTAAAATAGGGCCAAGAATAACAGTTCTGGTAGTCTCTCTATGATCATTACTATCAAATTTTAGTGCAGCATGTTGAGTGAAGGCTAAAATCCACAAAAGAGGACCCCCATAAATCTGCGGTGTGATAATTAATAAAAGTGGGATAAAACTCTGAATAAGTAAAGATAAGGTGATAGTAAAAATAATAATTAATAAAAAAATCCTACTTGACCAGACCATTTTTTCTATCTCTTGCTGCGGTACTAAATCAGCTACGGTTATTTTAACTTCCTTATCACTAAATTGTTTCACTGGTTTAAATATTCTAAAACTATGTTTCATAATTTTAATTAACTCAGCCTTAACTCTATAATAACCAAAAAATTCTGTAAAAAAAAGAATGCGAAGATTAGTTGGTCTAGGATCTGCAATTTCAACATCAAGATCTAAAAATCTAGTTCTGCTATGATGATTCGCGTGACTCCATCTCCATGATATTGGTTCAAAGAAGGCAAGAAAAGAGCTAATGTAGTAAAAAAAATCATTAAGTTTTCTTGTCTTAAAAACTGTCCTATGACCATATTCATGCCATCTGGCATTACTACAAGCATAAACTGCGCCATAAATAATAAAAGCAGGAATAGAGTAAAATGTCCCCCATGAAATAACAGCTAAATAACCTGAAAGGATTAACACACTAAAGTATAATAAAGTGTGAAACCAAGCTTTAGAATTACTTCTCTGACAAATCTTCTTAAATTCTTTTCTATCTATTTTAGGTTGCCACCAATTTTTTTGACTTAAATCAATTTGATCAATTTCCTCTACCTTAATTGTGCTCATTCTGAATAAATAGTGTAATTTTAATCATGTACAATCATTTTAGTTAAATCTTCGATAGATGTATCTTTTTTTTGCACATCAGCTATTTTCTCACCTCTAGCAAAAACAACAAGTCTGTCACTAACTGGATAAACATGATGCAAATTGTGTGTAATAAAAATACAAGTTGTACCTTCTGCTTTAAGTTTTTCTATCCAGCGCAAAACCTTGTCTGTTTCTTTTACAGATAAATGGTTTGTTGGCTCATCCATGATGAGAACCTTAGTTCTAAAATAAAGAGCTCTTGCAATAACAACGCCTTGACGTTCTCCTCCAGATAAATTTTCAACTAATTCATCTCCAGATCTTAAATCTAGCTCAACTCTTTTTATAGCTTCTAAAGATTCTTTTGCCATTTTCTGTCTATCAAGCAATCCAAATGAACCTAATTTATATGTCAATGGCTCTCTACCAACAAATAAATTACGAGCTATACTTAAGGTAGGTGCTAAAGCACTATCTTGATAAATTGTTTCAATTCCTAATTTCATGGAATCTTTTGCATCATTTATTTTAACTAAATTTCCATTAAAATAAATTTCACCACTGTCTGCCTTATGAACACCTGATAAAATTTTTATGAATGTTGATTTACCTGCACCGTTGTCTCCAACAAGTCCAACTGCTTCACCTTTTTTAATATCTATAGATACATCTTTTAATGCTTGTATGCTTCCATACCATTTGTTTAATCCTTCACATTTTATAATAGACTCAGACATATAAATTTTTCAATCCTTCATCTTGTTTGCTATTCTTCTTAAATTCGTATTTGAAATAACTGCAAAAATTAAAAGTATACCAACTGCAAATCTGAACCAATTTACATCTAGTCTAGCCATTACAAGACCATTATCCAGAAACTTAAGTAAAAAAGCTCCAACTAAAGCTCCAAATACAGTTCCAATTCCTCCAAATAATGATGCACCTCCAATAACTGAAGCGGCAATTGCTTGAAGTTCGTAACCAACTCCAACTGAAGGGAAAGCTGCTCTTGTTCTCAAAACCATAAATATTCCAGCTAGACCTGCTAAAAAGGAACAGAGAACAAAATTACGAATTTTTACATTATTGGTGTTAACCCCCATAGCTTTAGCAGCAGCCTGATTGGCGCCTGTAGAATAAGACCAATTGCCATAATTGGATCTATGAAGATAAAATATTAATAATAATGTTATTAAAATAAACCATATAAAAGACATTCTAAAAATCGTACCTGGTATGGGATTGGCAAATATTGCTCTTAACCAATACGTTTCTTCCATAGGAAAAGTTGGAAAATCAGCTTTTACAATTACGATGGCAATACTACGAACCATAAACATAGTTCCTAATGTTGCTATAAAGGATGGTATCCCAAATCTGATAGTAATTGTAGCATTAATATATCCAATAACTAGGCACATTAATAAAGCTATTGTGAATGCTAGATGAGCATTGATACCTTCATTCGTTAGTACTACCATAACAACACCGCTTAAAGCAAAAACGGAGCCAACTGATAAATCAAATTCTCCAGATACCATCAGAATAGTTGCACCCATTGCAATTAAAGCTATTTCAGGCGAAATAGTAAATAGAACTCTAAGATTTCTAAAGTTTAAGAAATTTTCATTTATGGCATAAAAAGTTAATGCAATAATTATAAAAATTGTGAGGGCAGCAAATTCAGGTCTTGATGCTACATATTTAAAAGATTTTCTAATGTTCATATAAATTTTATTGGAATATAAATATTTTTAATTAAGGGGCAAGAAAATACTGCCCCTTAATATTTAAAAGTAAAAAGTGTTATCTAACTCCTGCTTTCGAATACTCTTCTAAAGCAGCCATGTCTTCAGCATGTAACATCAAAGCACCAGTATTAACACTCCAGTCACCTAGACCATATTTATCTCTTAAGAAAAATTGTACGACAGGAAGATACCCCTGAAGATATGGTTGTTGATCGACAGTTGCATGACACCAGCCAGATTTTAGACATTCAACAACACTTGGAACTACGTCAAAACCTCCAATGATAACATCACCTTTGTTATAACCATTTTCTTCAAGTGCAATTGCTAGATCTGGTCCCCATAATCCTGAAGACACATATACATTTGTCTGAGGATTAGCTAAAATATAAGCAGATGCTCTGTTCATAACATCTTCAGCATATCCAACATCTAATTTCTCATAAGTAATTGCTCTGTCAGGATTTGCTGCTGCAAATTCTTTTACCCAATCTTCTTGACCACTAGTTCTCATTTCAGACCAAACTTGACCAGGTGCATTTACACCAATCAAGATATGCATTGGTCCTTCTTGAGGTAAAAATCTTTTATTTAGATCAACCATTAGGTCATAACCAGCAACTCTAAGACTTTGTCCAATGTATGCTTGTCTATTATTTGGTGTATTTTCATCATCTATGTTGAATGAAATTACATTAATTCCTTGAGCTAATGCATCATCAACTGGATCATCCCAAGTAATGTCATCATAAATTGTTGTTGCAATACCATCAGCACCAGCAGCTATTGCTGCATTAAAGTTGGCAATCTCTTCACCAATGTTTCCATCTTCAGATTGAAGATATACCATTTGACAGTCTGCATCGTAAAGTTCACATGCATCTTCCATACCGTTTTTAACTGCTTGCCAAAAAACACTACTTGCAGCACCAACTGATGCGTGAGTGATAAACATGTATAGTGGTTTTGCAACTACAGCTGTAGAAACAGTAAGAACGCCTGCAAATAATAAACTAGATATTAATTTCATAATTCCTCCCTAATTAATATTTTTATTGTTGTTAACACCAAATATTTGAACATAAAAGTACAAATTAAATTATTATTTATTTAATTTTGTGGAATTATTATTGGAATTCGGTAATTTGGATCTTTTGATTGTTTAATAATAGCTGGCAAAATTTCCCTATATGCATCAATTAGACCATTTTTAGGCGCAGGCATTTGCTCTTTAATAATAGCATGAAGTTTTTTAAGATTGTAAGAAGGTACCATAGGAAACATATGGTGTTCAATATGATACTCCATATGCCAATATAAAAAACTAAAAATAGGATTAAGCTTGACCGTTCTTACACATAAACGATGATCGTTTACATCATTTGCCAAACCTGCATGTTGAGTAAAATCAAAAATATTTCTTAGGGTTGTTCCATAAATAAAAGGTAATAAAATTAACATAACTGGTAACCAGCTAGATATAAAAAAAGAAAATAAGACAATACATAACCAAATCAAAATATGTAATCTAGAATAAAATCTACATTTTGACCTTTCGTTTTCTGGAATACAATCCTTCATAACAGGAGTTGTTATGCCAAATGCATGTTTTATTGTTTCCCAATGAAATGATAATATGCCTTTAAAAATTAAAAATAGGTTTCCCCCTGGTATATGCATTAAAAAAACATAAAAAAGATCTGTTGGTTTTGTAACCTGTATTTCATAATCATATGGATTAGTGTGCAATGTGTATGAATGATGATGAAAATGACTCCATCTCCACCTTATAGGTTCAAAATTATACAAGAAAGATCCAACATGATAAAAAAATTCATTTAACCATCTAGTCTTAAATGCTGTACGATGACCACACTCATGCCAAACAGGATTGCAAGCCATAAAAATATTACCATAAAGTAAAAACGCGGGTATAGCCCACCATGTCCCCCAAGAAATACATGCTACATAGCCAGAAATAATAAGTAATAATAACCACAAGGAAACATGCTTTAAACCCTGCCAATCTGATCTTTTGGTTAATTGCTTATAAACCTTTTTATCAATTTTGCATTTGTACCAGCCATCTATATCAAGTTGCTTCATAATATCTAACTAGTTGATTTAATTATCATTTCTATAAATTATAATCAAATTAGTAAAAAAACCAACAGAATTTAGAATAAAAAAATTTTTACAAAAAAGGTAATCAATAAAATTAAATTATATTTAACTAATTTTTTAATAATTTTTTAATTTCTTGATCATCAAAAGATCTTGGTCTCGTACAGGTTGATCTTAAATTAACTTCTTGCTTAGTTTTTGATGATATCATAGCTGATTCAATTATATCAAGAACATGAAGTGCTAATTCACCATTACATCTATGCTCTCTTTTATTTTCAATTGAATAAATCATTTCAGATAAACCAATACCTCTATAATTTGATTGTTTAGGTTCTTCATTACTTCTGCCACTGTGATTAATTATATTTGTTTTTCCCAAAGGCTTATCCTCAACACTATGATTAATCCACTCTGATCCAAGTTCTTTAGAAGTAATGACTGGACCACCAAACATATTAGGGTCAGGAACAATAATTGAGCCACTCGAGCCATATAACTCGATATGATTTCTTTTATGATTTTGAACATCAAAAGAAATAAATCCCTGAATCATGCTTCGGTTTTCAAATTCTAGATCAAACATATACGATGTGTTATTTTCAACATCAAAAAAATTTCCTTTTTTTGGACCTGCTTTATATTCTCTTTTATCAAAAAATCTAAAACCTCTGCTTCTAATATTTTTTGCTGGTCCTAATAAATTTATCATTGCTGTAAAAAAATATGGCCCCATATCTAAAACTGGTCCACTTCCCTCTCGATACCATGACTCTGGGTTTGGGTGAAAATCTTCAGCACCAGGGAAGGCAAAAATAAAATTTCCGGTTAATATATTACCAATTTCATTATTATCTATAATATCTCTAGATAATTGAGCTCCTCCTCCCAAAAAAGTATCAGGGGCATTGCCGAGGTAAAGATTATTTTTTTTAGATAAGCTTATTAATTCTTTTCCCTGTTCGTAATTTGCACTTAGAGGTTTTTCACAATAAACATGCTTACCTGCTTCTAGTATTTTTTTTGATACTTCAAAATGAGCCTGAGGAATTGTTATATTAAGGATAATATCTATATCGGGATTTACAAGAATTTCATCAACAGTTTGAAATTTAATTTTATATTCATCTGCGCATTTTTTAGCAACTTCATTATTTATATCCGCACAAGCTATAAAATTAATATTATTAAAATAATTTTGAGCTCTAAAATATGTTTCTGCAATGTTTCCACAACCTATTACTCCAATATTTTTCATAATAATAAATTA
>JAQBWI010000029.1 GCA_027625355.1 Pseudomonadota bacterium | reverse complement strand
CAATTGTTGCTTCATTCAAATCTATTTCCTCACTTAAAGAGTAAACAATATTTTCAAGAGTTGATATTTCTTTGTTTAAAGCTAAAATATCACTCTGAAGTATATTTATTTCTTCATTATTATCTTCATTAATTTTGACTAATTGATTATATTTTTCTTCCTCCTCTTTTTTTCTAGCATTAATGTTATCTATTTGGTTTCTTAAACCTGAAATTACTCTTGTATAAGAGCCTAACTGAATAGCGTCATTTGCTTTAACTTTATTAAGTAGTGATATTGTGCAATCTCTTTTGTGTTGCCCTGAACCTTCATATCCTTCTACACCATCCTCTAAATGTTTTAACATGGGCTTATCACCTTTGGATATGAATTGAAGTTTCCATGGTTTTTTTTTGTTATCCTCTAACCACCTTCCTTCCCCTTCTATAAGAAGAGATTTTTTTGTTCTTGATCCATTGAAGGTATATTGTCCAATTTCTCCAAGTCTATCTCCAGAGTCATACCACCATCTACTTCCATGGAAAGTGTGATCGGTAGTAATACCGAAAAAATTACTTTTCCAAGGGCCACGTCCTGCATTATTTTCACTACATTCAATCTTCAATGCCAAAAGATTGTAATTATATAAGGGATTTTCTTTTTCAGCAAATGCTGTATTTGCTGATAAAGCAACTCCGACTGAAATGATGAGTGATAATATTTTAAAAGTTAATTTCATTGAGTAAATTAGTAATGATCAAATTATTTAACATAAAACACATTAAACTAAAAAAAAATAAGAAAAAAACCCAAATAAAAGGATTATTTATTCATTAATTGGGATAAGTTTAATTTGTGGGCCTTTTCCTACTAATTCTATTTCAACTTCTCCAGATAGATTATTTTGGGATAAATTTAAATCCCACCAAATGACAACATTTTCACCTCTCAATTCATTTAGAACTAATTTAGATTTACCTTTTAAGGTTGTTTGATTTGTTAATTTTATTTTTATATTTTTAAATGACTTTACTATTTTTTTACTAAAAAAATTGTTTGATTTTTCTTCAAAAAGTATTTCTTTAACCTGATCTTCCTCTATTACAAATGTCAAGTTTTCAATATTATCTACTCTGGCATTAAGAAATGATGGAACTCTATTATTCACCTCAATAATTTTAAATTTTAAAGATAACTTATTATCTGCTAGATCAACCATGATGTTATTAGAATTATTATTTAAAACTGATTTTTCTCTAGTCTCTAATTCTAGAAGTACCATGCCAGGCATTTCACTTCCATTGTAAATAATTTGAATTTTTCCACTAATTAAATTTTTATCAATTTGACCATCAAGCCTATATTTTAGAGGTGATGGATCTTTTGGGTCAATTACATTAGATTTAATGTTAAATTTTCCATTGTCTAAAATAGTTAACTTTGGTTTTGTAAATTTTAGTACATCCTCATTATTTTCTGAAATATTTATTTTTTTTATTTTATTGTTTTCAAATATAATCTTGTTGTCAAATAGTTGGCCGTATTTAATGTCTGTTATGTACTTACTTAGTTTTGTAACTTCTGTTTGAAACAAAAATTCACCATCAAATATATTATCACTATTTTCATTTAAATTAATTGTTTCATTTTCTTTATTATTAGAATTAGAAGAGCTTCCAGATACCAAAGAATTTTCAATAACAACTAAATAATCGTCTAATTCTATTGCATTGTTTAAGAAAAGATCTTTTGAAATTTTAAAAATATCTGATGAAATTTCAAACTCATCAATTGTTTCATTAAATTGTTCTATTGTGACATCATTATTTTTAAGCGCTTTTTTGAGCTCATTAAATTCTTCAAAAGATAAATCTTTTGAGAACAAGCTTGTATTCAAAAATATTAAAATAAAGAAAGCATAAAAATTTTTAATATTCATCATATATTTACCTAAAAGTTTAAAGTTGAATTTATCAAATAACATTAAGTTTTGACATTGTTTAGTCCTAATAAGTGAAAATTAACCTATAATATGTTAAAATAATTAAATGGTGGTACCATGGTGATACCATGAATATTGTATATTCAAAGTTAACTTGATAAAGGGTTGAAAAATAAGAAGCGCCCGTAGCTCAATTGGATAGAGCGCCAGACTACGGATCTGGAGGTTAGGAGTTCGACTCTTCTCGGGCGCGCCAAGTATCCCTTAGTTTTTTCAAGTGTTACAGATTCATTAATCGTATTTGTAACAGTTCTGTAACAGCTCGCTTTCAGAAAGTGAGTGAAAATGGCAACTATTTTTCGAAGAAAACTAAAAACTAAAACTACTTATGTTGTCCAAGTTAGACGCAAAGGTTTTAAGACTTTAGTTAAAACTTTTAATACGAAACCAGACGCAATTAAATGGGGTCGTAGTATGGAAAATAATCTCGACAAGGGATTAACTACTGATTTCACAGAGGCGTCTAGGGTAATGCTTAAGGATTTATTAAAGCGTTATCTGAAAGAACATAAGCACAGGCACAAGAAGGGTTGGCGCATGGAGGAGTATCGAGTCGGGTACATACTTCAAGACCCATTGGCTGAGGTAAATCTATTAGCTCTATCTACAAAAGATATTGCAGAGTTTAGAGATAGAAGATTGGAAACTGTCTGTGGCACTACATTCAACAAAGATCTATCTTTTCTGAAAGTTGTTATAGACGTAGCAATTCATGACTGGGGAATTTCTATTCCCTTCAATCCTTGCATAAACGTAAGAAGGTTAAGACAGCCTAGACCTAGGTCCAGAAGATTAGAAGGCGACGAACAGAAGAGATTAATCGAGGCATGTGCGATAAGTGATAATAAATATCTTAAGTCTATGGTCCAGTTCTCTATTGAGACAGCTATAAGACAAGGCGAATTATTAAAATTATCTGCTAAACAAATTAATTGGTCTGATCGTGTCATGACGTTAACAGATACAAAGAACTCTGAGGATAGGGTTGTCCCGTTAAGTGAAAAAGCACATCTAATTCTTAGATCTCAAATCATGAGAATAGACGGAAAGATTTTTCCAATAACAAAAGACAGCCTTAAGTTTTGGTTTAAGCAAGCGAAGAGGAGGGCGAAGATAAAAGATTTTCGTTGGCATGACCTGAGGCGTGAGGCATGTAGCAGACTCTTTGAGCATGGGTTAAGTTTGGTAGAGGTCCAAAGCATCTCAGGACACAGAGACCCAAGAGTGTTGTTAAACACTTACACAAAATTAGATCCGAAGAAGATCGTAAAGAAGTTAGGATAGTCATGATTGGATTTATTTGTTGGATACTCTCAAAGATAATTTTCTTTGTAGGATTAATCTACATCATCATTTGGTATTTCTTTTAAAGTTTCTGCACCAGTGCTGCTGGGTGGGAAGAAGGCTCCATTAATCTGGGGCCTTTATTGCCTTAAGAAATAATCTTTAAAATAAGACACAGAAAGCTCAATGTAAGGATTTTAAATATCATCGAAACAAATAACATCTGCGCTTGGGCGTATGATTGACACCCAGATATTTAATAATAACAAACAAACAACGTTTGACTATACATTACAACATATAAAATTTACTAAAAAAAGAAATACTAGGAAGTAATTATTCTTCAACAATAGAAATAGATTTAATACTTTCAAAAGATTCAACTGGAAGTATGATTGTTTCACTTTTACCATTTGTTAAATCAATTTTTAATTTAACATTTTTAGAACTTAACTGCTGTACATTATTTTGTGCTTGCTCACTATCAGCTTGGGCTTCAGCATCTGTTTTTGGTTTTAGTCTTGTTTCTCTGAGATCAATTTTTCTTGAGACAGATTCACCAAAAACTAAATAATCTTCTACTAAATATATATTTTCAGTATTGTTAAAAGTATAGTTATCTTCTACAAATAGTGTCTGACCGGTTATTTGAAAAGGATATGATCTCCATTCATGTAAGTAACCAGAAAGATTATCATCTTTGAATTCAAAGAAAGTAAACTGATCTTCTTTTGAAGAAACAATACTTATCAATTCTTTAATTAGATTTGAATCTCTCTCACTTACAGTAATACTTTTTGCATCAGATACTGTGAAAGACTTATTTTCAACATCAGTACTTTTATATAAAGTATACTGATCCCCATCATCTTCAAGAAAAACTAAAATTTCGTCTCCAAGACTTAAGCCTGCATTATAATCTGCATATCCTATTTTAAAAGCTCCAGTTGAGGGTGAAAACTCCCAAACTTGTGAACCTGAAAGCTTATTTTCAGACTCAGTAAATACCCTGCCTTTTAAATCTCCCTCAATAGGACGGAACCTAAATATCTGATCAGCTGAATATGTTGAAGGTACAATCCATGCACCTGATTTTAAATTTATTAAAAACTGTTCTCTTGACTCAATTAAAGAAATTTTTTCTAATTTATTTTTCTCAGACCCTTTATTAAGAACAATAAAATCATCTCGATCATCTACTGCAATAAGGTAATTTTCAGATATTTTAGCTTCAATATATACATCATCACCAATCTTTATAATACCTGATCCCACACCCCAAGAGGCTAGGTTACTTATATTATCCTCTTCATCAAATTGTGTGATTACGCCTTCTGTTGTTGAAAAAGTAGTTTCAAATTTTGTTAGGTTAAATTCTTTTGAGTAAGAATAAAAATTAAATGTTGTTAATTCGTTTATAAAATTTTCAGTATCAATTTTTAAATCAATTAAATTAGTGTTAGACAAACTCTCAACTCTTGTCCAATTATTATAATTCCATTCCATTGAATTATTATCAGCACTAAGGGTGAGTGTCCCAGAATTATATCCTATTTGTAATTCGTCGTTATCAACAGACCAAGTATTAACTTCTGTAAGCTCTTCTGCATCATAAACTATTGCTGGACCTACATTTGGATTAAATCCATCAATTAAATCAATACGAAGGCCATCTTCATTTTTCCATGAACCAAATAGTATCTCATTTGCAGTTGTTCCGGAGGAAAAAAAAAGTAAAATTAAAAAAAGAAACTTCATAAAAAACAATTAATAAAGAAATCTTTTTTTTTATTTTTGTCAAGATAAACTTATTATGTTTCCTTAGTATATTTGTTGCCCTGAAATACTGAATTTGAAGAAAAACTTGTAAGCAATACAAACATTAAAATGGATATAAATTTATACATATAATCATTATAACTAAATAATATGGTAAAAAAAAGATTATTATCATAAATGGGGTGTTCTTTTGTGTGTCACAGACCCAATTCTTTAAGCATAATATAGGTTGTAAGAACATTATCTTTTGTAGTGACGACCATATGGTCGTTTTCTCAAAGTTCAATATACTTTCAATATAGTTTGCGTAGTATTTGTTGCATTACTTGGGATAATTGAAGCGAGTGATGAATTCGAATCCCTTCGCCCGATCCTACTAGAGCCAAAAATCCTTATCAGTTTTTCAAGAACCTTGTCTGTGGCAAACGTGTGGCTAGGAACTTTGTAACTCAGAAATAATATTTCAAATTAATTTTTTAACCAAACCTGTTTTCAGAAGAGTCACTCTTTTTAACCATCCAGTATATAAAAGGAATTATCCCAATAATCGTTACAGATATTAACTGCCACCACCCATTTCTATTTACGTCGTGTAACCTTCTCGTAGTAACAGCAATCCAAGGAAAAAATATTATTAAAGAAAAGATGAAATGCAGAGGCGAGCTATCTGTTTCTAAAGTTTCTGGGAATAAAGCTACATCTAATAAAGTAAGTATTACACTCATTAAGAAAATGAAAAGTGTAAAATACCAATATTCTGATCTAGCAGCTCTACCATTAGTGGTAAAATAGTTTTTAAAACAAAATATTATGGAATTAACAAAGTTCATAAAATTACCTAAAACACTATATTGCAAATTTTAATTTGTTAATCATTACTTTTTGGAGGTTTCATCTTTAGCAATCTAAAAATTAAATCCCTTGATATCCCCGCCAAAGGAAATGAAACTAAACCAATAACAAAAAATTTAAAAGGAAAGTCAGGTATAAAATTAGACCCTAAATAGAAAAAAATAATTATATTTAAAATGAATAAAAAATAAAATTTTTTCATCTGCTTTATCCTTCTTTATCTTTATAAATATTAAACACAACACTTCCAGTAAAAAGTCTCAAATCTTCATTAGAAAGCCCGCTTCTGTCTATAAAATTAAGTGTCATAAGAGATACTCCTGTGTCGTAATTTGTAGTTTTGTCAAAAATAATTACATTATAAATAATTTCTTTCTTGTTTGCTAAAGTTGAGTAGATCATAGGTTGACCATCATTTGGTTCTTGTATTCTACAGAGTTTCAATTCCATTGATCTTAAATCAGCTATACCCGCATTTAGAGACCCATGTTCTTTACAAAAATTTGTGAGGTATTCTTCTGTTATTTGTGACAAATCCCCAGAGTTAAAAATATTTTTAATTTCATCGGAAAGAGCAGGAAAAATTGTATAATGTTTTAAAAGTGTAACTTCAGCTGGTTCACATTTTCTCTGAATCACAGAAGATGATACTTTTTTGGGTAAGAATACAATACCATCCAATACTGGTTTTTCTTTGTTAATTAATGAAGAAAAACATTTTTGATAAGTTGGTATTTCTGCAAGTCTTGCATGATCTTTAAATTCTCCTTTTATATAGAAATTTAGCCCTAAAGATTTATCCCCGTTACTATTTATATCAGGAAAACCATCTTCTAATTGTTTTAACCAAGAAAAAACATTTAACCCCTTAAGTAAAACTATGACCTTGGTATCGCTCTACAAACGTGGGGCCTGTTTTAGGTGGTGGGGGGAGCTTACGAAAACCAATGACAAAATACTAAAGTTATAAGTACCAGAGTTTATGTTGCGCCGGCAGGCGCAACGGGGAAATGTCAAATTAAATCTAAAATAATTTCACCCGAAGGGTGAAAAAACGGCTGTATTTCATAGCTAGATTCCTCACATTTGGAATCTCAGAGGGTCAAAATCGCTTAGGTGTAATCGTGTTATAAAATAGTTAAAACTTATTCAGTAACGAAAATAAAAAGAATAGAATCATGTTACACTATTGATCCTCGATAACAGATTCACTTATGTAACATTTAAGATTCATTTTCTTATAGTTCTGAGATAATATGGGACAAGAAATAGAAATAAGAAAGCGTTGTTATAGAAAGAAAAAACGTTAAAGAAGGAAAGCGCAAACGGGCAGTCTGGTGCTCGAGCATTGGACTACGGATCTGGAGGTTAGGAGTTCGACTCTTCTCGGGCGCGCCAAAAAGGATTAATATGCTTATAGATATTGATGAGTCTAAAATTTTAAAAACTGAATCATTGAATAATTTATTCAAATCAGCAACTTTAGGGGATATCAATGAAAATTGTAAAATTTTACACACAGATTTTTATTTAGACTCATTTAACTATTTTCCAATTACTAAAAAAAACGAAAGTTTTGCAGACGTATTTAAACGTGAAGATGATAATTCAATAAGTCACTTCTATACTGAGAATTTTTATAAAAATTTTATAGATAAGAAAAGTGATTTTAAACTAATCAATGACAGTTATGTTTTAGGGAGCAGCCCCTCTGATAATTATTTTTCAAATCTAATTCATTTTTTACCAAGAATTTTTTTTATAAATGACAAGAAAGTAAACCTTATTATCCACAGAAATCTCTCTAATAAATTTAGAAGTTTTATTGAAACAATTTGTGAACTGAGGGGTATTGAAATCTCTTTTACTTTTTTAGATGAAGGTTTTTATAATTTCAATAATTCGTCTATTCCAGAATTTTTTAATATAACCAAATCGATTAAAATTTTAAAATTTTTTCTTGAACAAATCTTAACAAATATAAAAGTACCTGAATTTAAATCTAAAATATATATTAGAAGAGAAGATGCAAATTACAGAAAAATTTTAAATGAAGCTGACTTAATAACAATATTAAGAAAAAAGGGATTCGAAATAATTAACCCTCAGCATTTTGATATATTAGAACAAATGAAAATTTTTTCAAATGCTAAAGTAATTATTTCCCCTCATGGGTCCAATATGTCAAATATAATTTTTTGCCAAAAAAATACTAAAATTGTAGAAATCAGTCCAGAGCTGAATAATGAATATGAACAAAACATCTCAAGTAGATATAAAAATATTGCAGATAATTTAAATTTAGAATTTCAAACAATTAAAGTGGATAGTGTTGATGTAGTTAATCATTCAGACCTATCAGTAAAATATATTCACCCTAAGATTTTAAAAAATAGTAACTATTATAAAAATATGATTATAAAGATAAGTGAAATCGAAAAAAAATTTAACAACCTGTAGATTCAAAACTTAATATAGCAGTAATACTTGAGCGAAGACTAAGACATTCAACATTTAAATTATGATTTTTTTTATTTGAGTTGCTAGATAAAATTTGTCTCACTAATGAATTATTTGTATTTCTTGACTTAATAACTCTATAATCTTTTAAGTTATTATCTTTTATTATTTTATTTACTAACTCTTCTAGGTATAATTCATCATCAATCAAATTAAGTGCAGATGCCTGGTCAGAAGTAAAAATTAAAGCACCTATTTCTTCCTCTAATGTTTTAGATTCTATTTTTCTCTCTTTTGAAACAATTCTAATAAAATCACTATAGATTTCATTAACCATATTTTGCAAATGCTCTAATTCATTAAGAGTTGGCTTTCTAAATGGATTAAAAATATCTTTTGATTCCCCAGCTGTGTTAGAAAAAACTTTGATTCCATTTTCTGTTTCAATTCTATTTCCAAATATTCCTGTAGATAGGGTCTTAGGTTTGTCATAATAAAACCAATCTGGTCCTTTCACTCCAATACTCCCAGTGATAGAACCATAGCTTGCATAAATGCCATCAGCAGCAGTTGCAACCCAATAACCACCTGATGCTAGGAGATCATCAGTGTGAATAAAAATTTTTGTATTCTTATTATTTTTTTTATAGCTCTTAATTATTTCATAAAGTTTTTTTGAAGCACTAACAGTACCCCCAGGTGAATTAATGGAAAAAATTATGCTTTTAGGAGAAATTTTTTTTAGCTCTTCAAGGTTTTTTTTTGTGTTTTTTGGAGAAATAATAAATGGGGTTGTTAAATTAGAAAGCTCTGAGCTTGTCTCAATAATTAATCCATTTAATTCTATCACAGCAATAATGTTGGTTGAGCTTTCATCGCCATCAAGTGTAATGAAATCATTATTTCTTTCAGAAAAAAAACTTATAGATAAAGAAATAATTAATATTATGGTTAAAATTGATAAAAAAAAAGCGATTGACTTAATAAAAACATTGAAGAAAATTGACATTTTTAGTGATTTATAGAAAAAACTAAAAAAATTAAAGCAAACTCTTGAATACGTTTAAATAATGCTTACATGATTAGCACTCTATTAGCAAGAGTGCTAATAAAAAAATGTTAATTTTCAATAATTTAAATTGAGGAAAATATGAACTTTAAACCATTACATGACAGAGTACTCGTATCAAGAGTTGAATCTGATCAAAAAACTGCAGGAGGGATAATTATTCCTGATACTGCTCAAGAAAAACCTATGGAAGGCGAAGTCCTAGAAGTTGGATCTGGAGCAAGAGATGAACATGGAAAACTTGTACCACTAGACGTAAAAAAAGGAGATAAAATTCTTTTTGGTAAGTGGTCTGGAACAGAAGTAAAAATGAACGGAGCAGATTATTTAATAATGAAAGAGTCTGATATTATGGGAATAATTACTCCAAGTAAAAAAAAGAAAAAATAAATAAAATAAGAGAGGATTAAAAAATGTCTGCAAAAAATATATTTTTTGGATCAGATGCCAGAGCTAAGATGCTCAGTGGTGTTAATAAGTTAGCAGATGCTGTTAAGGTAACTCTTGGGCCAAAAGGACGTAACGTTGTTATTGATAAATCTTTTGGCGCACCAAGAATTACTAAAGATGGTGTAAGTGTTGCTAAGGAAATAGAACTTAAAGATAAATTTGAAAACATGGGTGCACAGATGGTACGTGATGTTGCTAGTAAAACAAATGATTTAGCTGGTGATGGAACTACTACTGCCACAGTGTTAACTCAAGCTATTGCAACTGAAGGAATGAAATCTGTTGCGGCTGGTATGAACCCAATGGATCTTAAAAGAGGTGTTGACCTTGCTGTTGATGCAATTGTAAGTGAAATTCAAAAAAAATCTAAAGTAATCAAAACTGATAAAGAGGTTTCACAAGTTGGAACAATTGCTTCAAACGGTGATGCTGAAGTTGGTAAAATGATTGCAAGCGCTATGCAAAAAGTTGGCAAAGAGGGAGTGATAACTGTTGAAGAGGCAAAAAGTCTTGATACAGAACTTGATGTTGTTGAAGGTATGATGTTTGATCGTGGCTATCTATCACCATACTTTGTAACTAATGCTGAAAAAATGATAACTGAAATGAGTGACTGTTTAGTTCTTTTACACGAAAAGAAATTATCCAGTCTTCAACCTATGTTGCCATTGTTGGAATCAATAGTTCAATCAACAAAGCCTTTGTTAATTATCGCAGAAGATATAGAGGGTGAAGCTCTCGCTACTTTAGTGGTAAACAAATTAAGAGGTGGTTTGAAAATCGCAGCTGTTAAAGCTCCTGGATTTGGTGATAGACGAAAAGCAATGTTAGAAGATATTGCAATTCTTACTGGCGGCCAAGTAATCAGTGAAGATCTTGGTATAAAGTTAGAAAACGTAACTATCGATATGCTTGGTGTGGCTAAAAGAATAGTTGTAGATAAAGAAAATACTACCATTGTTCAAGGAGTCGGTAAGAAGAAAGAGATCGAAGGAAGATGTAATCAAATACGAGCTCAAATTGAAGAAACTACATCTGATTATGATAAAGAAAAGCTTCAAGAAAGACTTGCTAAACTCGCAGGCGGTGTAGCCGTTATACGCGTAGGTGGAGCAACTGAAGTTGAAGTTAAGGAGAAAAAAGATAGAGTTGAAGATGCAATGCATGCAACAAGAGCTGCTGTTGAAGAAGGAATTGTTCCAGGTGGTGGAACTGCTTTGGCATATGCCACAAGAGTACTCAATTCTGTTAAAACTTCAAATGATGATCAAAAAATTGGTGTTGATATTGTAAGAAGAGCATTATTTCATCCATTAAGACAAATAGCTGAAAATGCTGGTGTTGATGGAGCTGTTGTTGCAGGTAAAATCAGAGAAAGCAAAGATACTAATATGGGTTATGATGCTCAAACTGGTAAATATACCAATATGATATCAGCTGGAATTATAGATCCAACAAAAGTAGTTAGAACTGCTCTTCAAGATGCAGCTTCAGTTGCTGGATTGCTAATTACTACTGAAGCTATGATTGCGGATGCTCCTGAAGATAAGCCTGCTTCTGCAATGCCTGACATGGGCGGCATGGGCGGCATGGGCGGCATGATGTAATTAAAATTGAGTCTAAAAATTATTA
>JAQBWI010000028.1 GCA_027625355.1 Pseudomonadota bacterium | reverse complement strand
ATAAAATCAATCAAAAAAATATCAAAAAATATACCATATAAAAATGATATAAAAAAAAGAAAAAAATGAAAAAAATAAAAAACGAGATAAATCAGTGTTAGGTGAAAAAAAACATAGGATATGAAATTAATAAATTCTAAATCAACAAAATAATTTACACTTAATGAAAAAGAGAAAAATAGAATAAGATGATATATTATTGTTTGACTACTAAGTAGTTTGGGGAACATTATTTATTTTCAACAACTTGCACATAGTCAATATTTTTAAAATCAACAAAAGGTAATACTAAAAAATTATCTTTTCTTACCTCAACAATCTTTCCCACCAAGATATTTGGAGGGAAAATCTGTGCACTCCCGCTTGTCACAACTAAATCCCCAATTTTTGGTAATTTTTCTCCCTTACTAAAAGCGCTTACTAAATGCACTCCGTCATCAGCTCCTTGTAAAAGAGAATAATTATCATTTGCTATGGTTTTAATAGCAATGGAAGAGTTTGGGTCTGTTAACAGTAAAACTCTAGTAATACCTACAGAAGTATCAACTGTTCTTCCAACTAAACCTCTGTAATTAACAACGGCCATATCATTGACAACGCCATCTTTTAATCCTGTATTTATGTTAATCATTCTATTAAACATAAAATCATTTCTACTTACTAAGGAGGCGGTTTTAACTAAGGTTAAATTATTATCAGTTGAATTAAGTAATTTTTTTAAAACTTTATTTTCTGAATTATTATGAACAGCTAATGCTTGCCATTTTTTTAGACGCATAACTTCTTCTTTCAAAATATTATTTTCAGCTTTTAAGTTTTGAAAATCATAAAACTGTGTTTGTAATTGAGATATAACTTTTACTGGTGATACAAAAAAAGATGTTATGGGATGAAGATAGCTATTAGAAATTGACTTAACTTTATTAACAACAAAATAATCAGACTTTGAAAAGAAAATTAATAAAAATGATAAAATAAAAATAGAAGTTAAAAGGATATTCTTTAAAAAACGTGATCGTGAAATTGCTTTAACTTTAAAAGAGAGAGCCATAAGAATTAGTCAGTAGCAAAGACATCACTTAGTTTAGATTTTTCTTCTAATGCTTTACCCGTTCCCAATACAACACACAACAATGGATCTTCCGCAATAGATACTGGTAAACTTGTTGCTCGTCTTAATACTTTATCTAAATTTCCTAATAACGAACCACCGCCGGTCATCATAATTCCTCTTTCAACAATATCAGCTGATAATTCAGCTGGAGTTTGTTCTAGAGCTCTTTTTATTGTATCAATAATCTGCGCTACAGGTTCAGCTAATGCCTCTGCAATTTGTCGCTGTGAAATTGATATCTCTTTTGGTAACCCAGTAATTAAATCTCTCCCTTTAACATTCATAGACTTACCATCTCCGTCTTCTGGAGGGGATGCAATTCCAATTTCTTTTTTCATTCTCTCTGCTGTTGTTTCACCAATAGCTAATTTATGTGCTGATCGCATATATTCAATAATTGCTTCATCAAATTTATCACCAGCAGATTTCACTGAAGTTGCGTGAACAACGCCACCTAAAGATAAAACTGCTACTTCCGTAGTACCGCCGCCTATATCAACAATCATTGATCCTGTAGGCTCAGCAACAGGAAGACCTGCACCAATTGCAGCTGCAACAGGCTCCTCAATAAGAAATACTCTTCTAGCCCCTGCTGCATCAGCAGATTCTCTTATAGCTCTGCGCTCAACATTCGTTGCGCCTGTTGGAACACATATGACTATTTGTGGATTTGATAACGTTCTACCACTATGAACTTTTTTGATAAAACTCTTTATCATTTGTTCTGCAACTTCAAAATCAGCAATAACGCCATCTTTCATTGGTCTAATGGCTTTAATTTTACCTGGAGTCCTTCCTAGCATTTGTTTTGCTTCATTACCCACTGCCAATACTTGTGTTCTACCTTGATTTTCTATCGTAGCGACAACAGATGGTTCATTTAGAACAACTCCTTCTCCTCTAACATACACCAGGGTATTTGCTGTTCCCAAATCTATAGCCATATCTTTTGAGAATATACTGAAAAATTTATCGATAAACATACTCTTTTATACCCCTTCTATTTTAAATTCGGCAGAATTTTTTGCAATTGATTTAGTTTTTTTAAATATTAATCTGTTCAAAGCACTAATGTATGCTTTAGCTGAGGCAACAATAATATCAAGATCACTGCCCTTTGCTTGAGATGATAAATCATCATCTTCCAAACGAACAGTAACTTCACCTTGAGCATCCGTTCCTGCAGTTATTGCGTGAACTTGGTAGAGTTTTAATCGAAAATCAGTTTGAGTGATTTGTTTAATCGCATTAAATGTTGCATCGACAGGCCCATTACCATCACTTGAGTTTGATTGCTTATTATCATCCATAATTAAGGTTAATTTAGCTTGGTGTTTAGATAGAGAGCCTGCATTAACCTCCAATGATACAAATTTAATATGTTCATCATATGTCAGTGTTCTTTCTCCTGCTAAAGCAATTAAATCTTCTTCAAATATTTCTTTTTTCTTATCTGCTAGATCTTTAAATCGACCAAATACCTCCATCAAGACATTATCACCAAAATCATAACCTAACTCTTTTAATTTTTCTGAAAAAGCATGTTTGCCTGAATGCTTACCTAGGACTAATGATGATTTATTTAAACCCACAGACTCAGGCGTCATAATTTCATAAGTCTCTGCATTTTTTAGCATACCATCTTGATGAATACCCGCTTCATGAGCAAAAGCATTTGCACCAACAATCGCTTTATTTGGCTGTACTGTAAATCCTGTAATAGACGATACTAATCGAGAAGCTTTAGTAATATATTCTGACTTCACATTGGTATGAAAAGGCATCAAATCTTTTTTCACCTTCAACGTCATCACCACTTCTTCAAGAGCAGCATTACCTGCGCGTTCCCCTAGTCCATTAATTGTACACTCAACCTGTCTTGCACCTTCTTGAATTGCAGCAACACTGTTTGCAACAGCTAAACCCAAATCGTTATGCGTATGAGTAGATAAAATTGCTTTATCAATATTCGGTACATTATTTCTTACAGCTTTAAAAATTGAACCAAATTCAGAGGGAAGAGTAAATCCAACGGTATCAGGAATATTAATAGTCGTTGCACCTGAGCCAATAGCAAGCTCAATACATTTATATAAAAACTCTAAATTTGATCTTCCTCCATCCTCACAGCTCCATTCAATATTATCACATAAATTTCTTGCGTGAGAAACAGTGTGCTTAATTGAATCTAAAACTTCTTCTTCTGTTTTCATCAACTTATATTTCATATGGATAGGGCTTGTTGCAATAAAGGTATGAATACGTGGTGATTTAGCATGTTTCACTGCTTCCCAAGCACGGTCGATATCTGCAATTTTTGCTCTCGATAAGCCAGCAATAGTAGAATTTTTAATATTTTTACTTATCTCCGATACAGCTTCAAAATCTCCGTTTGACGCAATAGGGAACCCAGCCTCAATAATATCAACTTGCATCTCTTCTAAAAGCAGCGCTATTTGCATCTTTTCATCAAGATTCATTGTTGCTCCTGGAGACTGCTCACCATCTCTCAGTGTTGTGTCAAAAATGTATACTCTATCACTCATAAACTACCGTCTATATACTAAAATACCCTAGTTTTAAATTAATGACTTTATAATCAAAGATAACTCCTATTTTCTAGTTCTTTGATTTATCAACCATTTTGCTTTCTGCAATCCAAGGCATTAATGTTCTTAGTTTTTCACCAACAGCTTCAATTGGATGTTCAGCTTGTTGCTTTCTCATTAATTTAAATTTAGTTTGACCACTCTTATGTTCATCCATCCATTCTTTAGTAAATTGACCAGACTGGATTTCTGCAAGAATTTTTTTCATTTCTTTTTTTGTTTCATCCGTGATCAATCGTGGACCTCTAGAATAATCTCCATACTCAGCAGTATTTGAAATCGAGTAACGCATATTAGCCATGCCACCTTCATAAAGAAGATCAACAATTAACTTAACTTCATGAAGACATTCAAAATATGCCATCTCAGGTGCATAACCTGCTTCAACCAATGTTTCATAACCTGCGGTAATTAAATGTGTTAAACCTCCACATAAAACAGATTGCTCTCCAAATAAATCTGTTTCACATTCTTCTTTAAAAGACGTTTCAATTATCCCTGCTCTACCCCCACCAACGCCAGAAGCGTAGGCGATAGCAATATCTAGAGCATTCCCTGAAGGGTTTTTGTCAACGGCAACAAGACAAGGCACACCTGCGCCTCTTTCGTATTCAGCACGAACAGTATGACCTGGTCCTTTTGGAGCAATCATGATAACGTCAATGCCCTCAGCTGGTTGTATCAAATCAAAATGAATATTTAAACCATGGGCAAAAGCTAACGCTGTTCCTTCTTTTATATTTGGTGCAATTTCATTATTATAAATATCTGATTGAAGCTCATCAGGTGTTAACATCATAATAATATCAGCCCAATCAGCAGCTTCAGCAGGTGTCATCACATCAAAACTAGCGTTTTTAGCTTTTTCTCTCGTTAGTGAATCTTCTCGAAGCGCGATTGCTACATTTTCAATTCCTGAGTCTCTGAGGTTCATTGCATGGGCATGACCTTGACTACCATAGCCAACAATGACTATTTTTTTACTTTTGATTAAATTAAGATCAGCATCTCTATCATAATATACTCTCATTATTCCTCCTCAGTATTTTTATGTGTTGAAATTGCTACAGGACCACTCCTCACAATTTCAATTTTTGTAATTTGATTCATTTCTTTAATAAACCTATTAATTCTCTCTGACGCACCTGCAATTTCAAAAATTACAGAATTATTTTCATTTTCAATTTTTCTTGCTCTGTAGAAGTCACAAACTTCATATACTTTCTTTTTATTCGCTTCATTAAGATCAATATTAATTAAACCAACTTCTGCTTCAACAGAACTTCCTTCTTCATCTAGATTAGATACACTATGGACAGGAACAATTCGTAAAAGCTGTTTTTCTATTTGACTAACTACTTCTGAAGTTCCCTCAGTAACAATAGTAATTCTTGAAAGATGTTCATCATTACTTACTTCAGCTACATTTAAACTTTCAATATTATATCCCCTTCCAGAAAACATCCCAATGACTCTCGCAAGAACTCCTGGTTCATTATCCACAAGAACAGTTAAAATATGCCTGCTTGATACAGAAGTATTGTCAGGACTATCATAAACAGATTTATTCATTAAACTAATATCTTTCCTTTTTCAGCTGAAAGCTTATCTTGTTTTTGATCCTTACTAAGAACCATTTCATTATGAGCAGAGCCACTTTGAATCATAGGAAAGCAATTTTCTTCCTTACTAACCCAGATATCAGCAATTACTGTTTTATCCGTACTAATCATCTCGTTAATAACATCATCAAGCTCCTCTGGTTCTTTGGCTCTTAAACCAACAGCTTTATAACTCTCAGCTAATTTAACAAAATCTGGCAAACTATCAGTATAACTCTCTGAATACCTGCCACCATGTAAAAGTTCCTGCCATTGTCTAACCATACCCATATACTCATTATTTAGAATAAATATTTTTACGGGCAATCGATATTGAACAGCAGTGCTCATCTCTTGAATGTTCATTAAAATTGATGCATCACCTGCTACATCAATAACTAAAGCATCTGGATTTGCTACTTGTGCACCTATGGCTGCCGGAAACCCATATCCCATAGTTCCTAAACCACCTGAAGTTAGCCATCTATTTGGTTTTTCAAATTTATAATACTGGGCGGCCCACATTTGATGTTGACCAACTTCTGTAGTGATAAATGTTTTCTTGTCTTTAGTTAATTCATATAATCGTTGGATTGCATACTGAGGTTTTATTTCTTTTTCATTATTCGTAAAATGTAAACAATCTATCTTTTTCCAATTATTAATTTTATCCCACCATAATTTTAAATCTGACTGATTAGTTTTTAAATTATTATCTTTCCAAACTTTTACAACACTCTTTAAAACACTTGTTACATCACCAACAACTGGTACATCAACTTTAATTATTTTGTTGATATTGCTTTCATCTATATCAATATGAATTTTTTTAGAATTCGGAGAGAATGCATCTAGCCTTCCTGTTACTCTGTCATCAAAACGTGCCCCAATGTTAATCATCACATCACAGTCATGCATAGCCATATTAGCTTCATACATACCGTGCATCCCAAGCATTCCTAAAGAATTGGGATGGGAAGATCCTAAAACACCTAAGCCCATTAACGTCATAGTAGCTGGAGCACCTGTCATCTCAACTAACTGCGAAACTAATTCAGAAGCCTTAGGTCCAGAGTTGATACATCCACCACCTATATAAAAAATAGGTTTTTTTGCTTTTGAGATTAAATTAACAACTTCGTCAATTTTTTGATCATTTTTAAAAATTTCTGGTTCAAATAATCTATGAGGAGGAATTATAATATTTTCTTTTTTTGTATAAGTCCCGTTTGCAAATTGAACATCTTTAGGAATATCAATTAATACAGGACCAGGTCTACCATCTTGTGCTATTGTAAAAGCTTCATGAAAAACTGGTGACAACTTATTTGGATCTTTAACTAGATAGTTATGTTTTGTGCAAGGCCTTGTAATACCTGTTGTATCACATTCTTGAAATGCATCACTACCAATTAAATGTTGCGGTACTTGACCTGTAATACAAACTATTGGAATACTATCCATCATAGCATCTGTTAATCCTGTAACAACATTTGTTGCACCAGGACCAGATGTTACTAACACCACACCTACTTTACCAGTAGAACGTGCATATCCTTCAGCTGCATGTATCGCCCCACCTTCTTGGCGCACTAATATATGCTTTATCGAATTTTGCTTAAATAAAGTATCATAGATGGGCAATACTGCACCGCCTGGGTAACCAAACACTACCTCAACCCCTTGATCTACAAGAGATTGCAATACAATTTCCGCACCTGTCATTTCTTGATTCATTGCCAAGATCTCATAGGCTGTGGATAAAATAAAATCAATAATTTAGTTCAAAATCAGTCGATTTTAATAGAATTAAGATCAATTTCAGATGGAAATTTATCAAATTTTTGAAAAATCTCTAAATTCGAGGAATTCCACCAAGTATGTTGGCGTTTAACATAATTTCTTGTAACTTGCTGACCCTTACTAATACACTCATCCAAACTACTTTCATTTGCTAAATATTTTTTAATTTCTGGAACACCGTGCGCTCTCATAACAGGTAAAGATTCATGTAAATTTAACTCTAATAATTTTTTTACTTCCTCTACCGCTCCACCTTTCATCATTTTTATAAATCTAGAATTCACATTTTGATAATTTTTTTCTCTATTAGGTAAAAATAATAAAATTTTAAATTTATAATTTGTAATAAATTTTTTATTTTTATTTCGCTTCCATTCACTAAATTTTTTTCCAGTAGTTTCAAAAACTTCCCAAATTCTTCTTAAACGAACAGTGTCATTAAGGTTTATGTGTTTTAGTGAATCTGGATCTATATTTTTAATTTGATTGATAAGAAAATCTTTACCAAATTTTTGAAGTATTTTTTCAGATTCTATCTTGAATGACTCTGGAATAGAAGGTAGGTCAATTAACCCATTAATTAATGTATTTATATACAAACCAGTTCCCCCGACTAATATTGGAGTTAAGTTATTAGCACTTGTTTTTTTTATAACTTGTGAAGCATCATTACACCATCTCTCAACATTATATCTCTCATTGCCATCGACAAAACCAAATAAATGATGATCAATATTTTTCATTTCATTATATGAAGGACGTGCGGTTAAAATTTCTAAATTTTTATATACTTGCATGCTATCAGAATTGATAACTACACCTTTAAGTTTTTTTGCAAGAGATATTGATAAGTCTGATTTTCCAGTAGCTGTAGGACCAGCTATTACATAAACTGTATTAATCAATTATCGACAAACTTAATTGTTGCCCAACTTATTTCTTCGTCTCTTTGTATTTTTAATAAAAGAGATGATCTTCCTGTTTCTTCATATTTTTCAACTAGAGAAGTAAAAGATTTCATTGAGTCAACTACTTCCCTATTAACTTCAAGAATTATATCGCCGATAGTTAAATTAATTTCATCGCTCTCAACTTTTGTTACCGTAACGCCGTTAGATTGATTTTCATCTTTTACAGTAATGCCAAGAGATTTAATAATTTTTTCATTAATTTTATTTTCTATTTTAGAAGACTTTTTACTTACATACGTTTGCTCTGGTAACTCACCAAGTTCAATTTTAATAATAATTTTTTTATTTTTTCTCCAAACCTCAACCAACGCAGTAGAACCTACATCAGACTCTGCAACTACTCTTGGTAAATCTGTCATCTTGACTATTTCAATATCATTAAATCTTAAAATGACATCACCAGCTTCTATTCCAGCTGTCTTTGAAGGTCCTTTGGGGTTTACATTTGATACAAATGCACCTTTTTCATTTTCAAGACCTAAACTTTCTGCAAAATCTTTTGACACAGGTTGAATTTGTACTCCAAGCCAACCTCTTTTTGTTCTTCCAAAATCTTTAAGCTGTTGAACAATTTTTTTTGCACTATTAGACGGAATAGCAAAACCTAATCCAATACTTCCCCCTGTTTGGGATATTATTGCAGAGTTTATTCCAATAACCTCACCATCAATATTAAAAAGTGGTCCACCTGAATTTCCCCTATTAATCGATGCATCCGTTTGTAAAAATTTTACATAAGGGCCACTTCCTAAATCTCTGGATATAGCAGAAATTATACCTGCTGTTACAGTACCGCCTAACCCCAAAGGGTTTCCTATAGCTATCGACCAATCTCCTACTCGCATTGCCTCAGAGTCACCCCAAGGAACAGATACAAGCTCAGTTGAACCTGGATCAATTTTTAAAACAGCTAAATCTGCTTTTGGATCTCTTCCAAGTAATTCAGCTGTAAACTCTTGTTGATTTGACATAATGACTGTTATTTCATCAGCGCCTTCTATTACATGATTGTTTGTTACTATTATTCCCTCTTTATCAATTATAAATCCTGAACCAAGGCCAGTCATAGGTCTTTGAGATGGAGAATTTCTTCTCTCATTATCAAAATATTCTTTAAAAAATTCATCAAAAGGAGATCCTTCAGGAAAACGAGGCATTTGATTTTGAGAATTATTATTATCCTTCACTATAGTAGTTGAAGCAATACTCACAACTGCGGGAGATAAATTTTCAACTAAGTCTGCAAAACTGCTTGGGTGAGATTGTAAAATTGTAGAAAAAGAAATCAAAAAAAAGAAAGAAATACTTGATATAAATTTACGCATTAAAGATCTCCATAAAAACGGAAAGTGAAATAAATAAGGCATGCTCCAATAATAGTCATGATTAAAGATATAGTCTTTATTTTTTGAGGATCAACCTTGCTAAGTTGACTTAAAAGAGAATTTAAATTTCCAGCTAGAAAAAAATATAAAATACCCTCAAACAATAAAAGCAAGCCAATACCCAAAAGTAAAAGCTTTAACATTAGTTGTCAGTGTCAATTTCTCCAAAAAACTTTTCACAGACTTGACCTGGAGCTATTACCATAGACATTTTAGTATCACCAAAAGTATCTCTACATGCTTGCATGGTTCTTAAAAAATCAAAAAATTCTTCATCAAGACCATACGCATCAGCAAGGATAGTATTTTTTTCTGCATCACCCTCACCACGTAAGATAGATGATGTTCTTTCTGCTTCTGCAATAATAACAGTATGCTGTCTATCTGCAGATGCAACGATTTCTTTAGAAAGCTCTTCACCTTCTGCTCTTAAAAGGTTTGCTTCTTTTTCTCTTTCTGAACGCATACGTTGATAGACGTTATTGGATACTTGTTCTGTTAAATCAGTTCTACCAATTCTAATATCAATAATCTCTACACCAAAAGAATCTTCATTTCCCAATATCTGATCCTGAATTTCGTTCATTATATTTATTCTATTATCACTGAGAAGGGAGGCTAGAGAATATTGAGCAATTACACCTCTAACGGATGCATTTATAATCCTACCAAAACTATCTGAAAAAGTTGCTTCATTACGTACCGTTTGAAAAAACTTTAGTGGATTTACGATCTTATACCTTGCAAAAGAGTCAACTATAATTCTTTTTTGATCAGATAATATCATCTCCTCAGGTTGCGGGTCGAGATTTAAAAGTCTTGAGTCTAAGAAAACAGCATCTTGAATAAAAGGGATTTTAAATTGTAAACCTGGTTCAGTAATTACCTTTCTAGGATCACCAAATTGTAATACAATTGCTTGTTTTGTTTCATTAACAATGAAAAAAGCTCCAGTAAAAGTGAGAAAACCAATAAATACAAGCAATACAACAATAATATTTCTTAAGCTAAATCTCATTAGTTATTACTTCCTTTTTTTAATTCATTAAGTGGGAGATAAGGGACTACACCTTGTCCTCCAGCATCATCAAGTATTATTTTATTTTCACCTTCAAGAACTTCTCTTAGAGTCTCTAAGTAAATTCTTCGTCTTGTAACTTCTTTGTTGTCTTTATAACTATTGTACACATCAACAAAATTTTGAGCTACACCCTCAGCTTGTTTAACTACTTGTTCTTTATAGGCTCTAGCTCCTTCAACTAATTTTGCAGCTTCACCACGTGCATTGGGTACAATTCTATTTAAGTAAGAATTAGCTTCATTTACTAGTCTCTCTTTGTCTTGTCTTGCTCTTTGAACCTCATCAAAAGCATCAATAACTTGTGCAGGTGGTTCGACACTTTGTAATTGAACTGACTGTATTAAAACTCCACTTTCATAACTATCAAGAACATCTTGTAGACCGTTTCTAACTACCTGCTCAACTTCTTGTCTTCCCTCGGTTAATAAAAACTGTAAATCACGCTGTCCAACAACCTCTCTAACAACACTCTCCGCCATATCCTTAACTGTAAGTTCAGGGTTTCTTAATTTGAATAAAAAGTTACCTGCATCCTTAATTCTATATAAAACTGTAAAAGCAACATCAGCGATATTTTGGTCACCAGTTAACATGAGTGATTCTTCGATTACTTTTCTCTCTGCATTAGTGTTAGAGGAAAAACCTATGTCACCTGCACTTCTAAAACCAATGTTAATTTTACGAATAACTTCCACTTTAGGGGTTATAGTTTGACCAATAGGCGTGGGAAAGAAATAATGAAGTCCAGGTTGAGTGGTTTGATTATTCCATTTACCAAACAAGAGCTCGACACCTTGTTCATCAGGTTCAACCCTATAAAAACCAGTAGCAAGCCATAAAAGAAGAGCAACAAATATTAATATTGAAATATTTCTTGGACCACCAATTTTGAACTTACCAAAACGGTCACGAGCCTTCTTTATAGACTCTTCAAAATCCATAATATTATTGGATCCGCCTCCACCCCATGGGTTATTGTTGTTTCCACCGGAACCCCAGGGATTATTATCGTTATTATTTTTATTCCAATTCATATTTTATTTGATAAAGTATTTTAAGCTACTATCATTTATTAAACTAATTACTAAGTATATTTGGATAAAAACAAAAAAATCAAGTATGTCAGATAAAATTTTATCATCTATATTCGAATTTCTTAAAAATTATAAAGATCCTGAGAACAATAAT
>JAQBWI010000027.1 GCA_027625355.1 Pseudomonadota bacterium | reverse complement strand
TATAATTATTAATAAATGAAAAAAGATAAAATTATTGTTAGTTCGGCTGATAGTAAATATTTTTTTTTATTAAAAGAACTTTTTCTATCATTAGATAAATCAGGAATTTTATCTGATTATCAATTTTCTATTCTCGACACAGGTTTAACAAAAGAGCAAAGATTTTTTTTTTTAGATAACTCTGTTATAATAAAAGAAGCAATTTGGAACACACCTGTTCCAAAGTTTAAAATTTTAGGAAGAGATAACCTCAAAACTCAAGTTGCAAGAGCTTATTTGCCTGATTACTTTGAAGATTATAAATTATATATTTGGTTAGATGCAGATATGTGGCTTAATGATATCAAAAGTTTTAATCTTTATGAAAAAGGAGCATTTAATAATAAGCTAACCATCGTTCCTCAATCAGATCGAGCTTATTTAAAAAATGCAAATGTTGAATGGTTATTTGGTTTTCCAAAAAAAATTAAAACTATCAATTATAAAAACATAAGTAAATCTATTTCAAAATCTCTTGGGAGAAAGTACGCTTTTCATTCTACCTTAAATGCTGGAGCATTTGCGATAAATGATAATGCGAATATTTGGAGAGGTTTTCAAAAAAATATAAAACTTGCTGCTAAAAAAGGAAGAATTTTTGGGACTGATCAAGTAGCTTTAGCATTAAGTATTTATGAAGATGGTCTTCCCTCTGAATTTTTGCCAGCATATTGTAATTGGATGTGTGAATTTAATATGCCTAAGTTTGACAGTGAGAATGGTCAATTTGTTGAGCCTTATATTCCAAATCATCCAATCGCTTTAGTACATCTGGCAGGCCTTGATGATATTAGACAAGATAAAAATATTTTATCTGATGTTGAGACATTAGATGGTTTGCAAATAAAAAAATCTCTAAGATATAATGTTTAAATTTGATAAGTTAGTTTTTGGTGATTTAGGCTGGGGCGATGAGTTACTTTTTGCAACACTAATGACAATTACTGTAAGTATTTTGTCAATGGGGCTTGGCTTATGTCTGGCCATTATTACCGTTTGGGCAAAATTAATTACCAATAGAATTACACGTTTAATTGCAAATTTTTATACTACGGTGGTAAGAGGCGTTCCTGAACTATTAGTTATATACTTAATATTCTTTGGCGGTAATTCAGTTGTTATGGGTGTGGCTAAATTATTTGGATATAATGGATACATAGAGTTAAATGCCCTTACTATTGGAACAATTGCAATTGCTTTTATTTCAGCAACATATTCTAGTGAAGTTATTAGAGCTGCTTATTTAGCTGTAAATAAAGGTCAAGTAGAAGCAGCTAAAGCACTGGGGCTTAATAAAATTCAAATTTTTTTAAGAGTAATGGGTCCACAAATAATTCGATATGCTTTGCCTGGAATAGGTAATGTCTGGCAAATAACATTAAAGGACACTTCTTTAATTTCTGTAACAGGATTAGTCGAAATAATGAGACAAACAAGAATAGCATCAAATGTTGAGCATTCTCCACTAACATTTTTAATAACTGCGGCTTTTTTATATCTTTTCCTGACAACTTTTTCTGGAAAATTTTTTAAAGTTTTAGAATTAAATTATTCTAAAGGTTATAGTTGATGCAAAGTCTGTTATCTTATTTAAACGAGTATTTACTTTTTCGTAATTTTGTAGAAGTCATTGTAGGATTAGATAATACTTTACTTTTATTAGTTGTATCTTTGCCAATTGGCTTTGTTTTATCTTTATTATTTGCTTTAGGTAGAGTTTCGAAAAACAAATTTATTTCAAAGCCTATAGCAACTTATATATTTGTTATAAGAGGAACTCCTTTGCTTGTTCAAATTTATTTAATATATTTTGGATTGGGATCGATTGAATTTATCAGAGAAAGTTTTTTGTGGTATCTATTAAGAGAGCCTTTTTGGTGTGGAGTCCTTGCTCTTACTATAAATACTGTTGCCTATGGCAGTGAAATTTTTAGAGGCGGTATACAATCAGTTACAAAGGGGCAAATTGAGTCTGGATTATCTCTTGGTTTTAACAAAATTAATCTTTTAAGAAAAATAATTTTTCCAATTGCTTTGAGAAAAGTTTTACCTTCATATGGAAATGAATTGATTTTAATGGTCAAAGCAACATCTTTAGTTAGTCTTACAACTTATATGGAAATGACAGGTATCGCTAGAAAAATAATGGCCAAAACATTTGCTCCAGTTGAGGCTTTTATTGCAGCTGGGTTATTGTATCTATTTTTAAATTTTTTAATGGTACAATTTGTTAAATACTTAGAATGGAAATACAACCCTCATTTAAGATTAGAGCAAAACTAGTTTTTGAATTTTTTGTGACAGGTTCCACAATTAGAAGCCATAATATTAAAATTTTCCATTAAGCTTACACTGTCCTCATTTTCTATACTTATTGCAATATCTTGAATGGATTTAATAAAATTATCAATGTAAGTATCAAAAGTTTCTCTGTCTTCCCAAATTAAATTGGAGGCTTTCCCACCTTGCTTACCTTCAGGAAAAAGTTCTTTGAATTCTGTTGCGGCATGCAAAAGTTTTTCATTAACTTCCTTAATTTCATCAAACTCTCCACTCATAGTCATTGGATACATTTTTGAAGAGTAAGCCTTAATTTTACTCATATTTGCCATTCTCTGTTTAACAACCTCTTCAACACTTTTGTCTTCGATATTTACTTCATTGGAAATAGCAAAAAAAGGTATTAAAATAAGGAATAATATTATTTTAATATTCATAATTGGTTTTATTTAAGGTCTCTTTTAAGTAATTATAACCAATTTTGGCATATTCAAGAGGGTTGGCTTTTTTTGGATCTTGTTCAGCTTCTATTATTAGCCATTTTTCAAAGTTATTTTCGTATAAAATTTTGAATAATGGCTCATAATCTATACATCCATCTCCTGGAACAGTGAAAACCCCATCTAGAAAAGACTCTCTGAAGCTAAGATCATTTTTGAGTGAGTTGTTTAGAACGTTCTCCCTTATATCTTTACAGTGGACATGATTTATTTTTGAAACATAATTTTTTAATACTCTTTTATAGTCTGCTTGGGCAAAAAGTAAGTGACCTGTATCATAGAGTAAAAAAGTATTTTCATTGGTATTTTCCATAAATCTATCAACATCATGTTCTGTTTGAATAATTGTACCCATATGTTCATGATATGACATCGGAATTCCCTCACCAATAAGACGATTGGAAATTTCATTAATTTTTTTACAATATTCTATAAATTCTTGATTATCCATTTTTGGACGGGTGGATAGTTTTCTTGATTGATCCCCTTGAATAGATCCAGAAACATCAGCGAATACAAAAACTTCAGCGTTCACCATCTTTAGCAAGTTTAAATGATCTTGCATTGCAGTCCATTCATCATTTGCTGATCTCCCTCTTAATAAAGACCCATACCAGCCACCTGGCATTTTAAGATTATATTTTTTTAATAAAAAATTTGTAATGCCTGGGTTTCTTGGAAATTTTCCTCCAAGTTCTATGCCAGTAAACCCAGCTAACGAAGCTTCTTCCAAACATTGTTCTAAAGGTGTGTCGCCTCCAAGTTCAGGCATATCATCATTACTCCAAGCTATAGGAGCTATTCCTAATTTTATTTTCATTTTATTTTATATTTCATGATATGATAAAAAAATAAAGAGATAAAATGAACATTCTTATAGTTGACGGTAATGAAAGAGAGGCATCTTCAAGATACACTAATATGGGAATGGACACTCAATACGAAGTCTACAAAAAGGTTCTGAATTCTTTGTCTTCAGAAAATTTAAATATTCAAACAATTCATCCTGCTATATCAAATAATTTTTTACCTAAAGGAATAAGTTTGGATGACTTTGATGGTGTTGCATGGACAGGTAGTTTGCTAAATATCTATGATTTGACACAACCAATTATTAATCAAATAGAGCTTGCTAAAGAATTATTTACAAAAAAGAATAAAATATTTGGAAGTTGTTGGGGATTGCAAGTTTTAGTTACGGCAGCTGGTGGTAAAATAAGAAAAAATCCTAATGGTCTTGAGGCAGTTGTCGCTAATGAAATTACAGTAAATAGTTTTGGTTGCAATCATCCAATGTACAAAGGCAAGAATGATGTTTTTGATGCTTTTTGTTGGCATTATGACGATACTGAAGTCTTGCCGCCTAATGCTAAAATTTTATCTTCAAATAATAAAAGTGAAGTGCAATCAGTTTCATTTGATATAAATGAATCAAGTGTGTGGGCAGTTCAATATCATCCTGAATTTGATCCTTCATGGATAGCTGGATTAATGAAGCAGCGAGAAGATATACTAATTAAAGAAGGGGCGTTTACTGATAAAAAATATTTTGATGAAGAGTTAAATTTTTTTTCAAATTACAAAAATGTAGATGATACAATTAAAAATGATAAATACAAAGATTTAATAGATATTAGTAAACATACTTTAGAGTTATCTAATTGGATAAGTAACCTTAAAAATTAAGTGAAATTAGGTTGTTTATAGTTTTTTTCCAAATCTTAATTTCCGCTTGAATTTTTTTCTTGTTAACCCTTGGTTTAGCAATTTTATTTTTTTTCCAAAATTTTGTAATTTCATTTACATTTTTAATTAATCCAGCATTTAGCCCTGCTAAATAAGCAGCACCAAGAGAAGTGGTCTCTATATTTTTTGGTTTAATTATACTCACCTGCGTTATGTTAGATAGGCTTTGAAGAAAATTATTGTTATTTATCATACCTCCATCTACTCTTATTTCTTTTATTTTAATTCGAGCATCTTTCTCCATTGATTCTATAAGATCTAATGTTTGAAAAGAAAGACTATCTAAAGTAGCTTTGATAATGTCAGCCTGAGAAGTATTTCTTGTTAGCCCAAATATAGCTCCTCTTGTATTTGGCCGCCAATGTGGCGCACCTAATCCAGTTAATGCTGGCACAACTATAATTTTTTCTTGATTATTTGCTTTTGAATAAATTCTATCTGTCTCTTTTGAGTCCTTAAAAAACAGCATATTGTCTCTTAGCCATTGAATTGCTGAACCAGCAACAAAAATACTTCCTTCATAACAAAACATTTTCTTACCATTTATTTTAAAAGCAACAGTAGTTAAAAGTTTATTAGTTGAAATTTTAAACTTATTGCCAATGTTCATTAATAAAAAACAACCAGTTCCATAAGTACTCTTTGATTGACCAGCATTAAAACAGGCTTGACCGATAGTTGCAGCTTGTTGATCTCCTGCCATTCCTCCAATTACTATATTTCCGCCGAACAATTTAGTTGAGCCAAAGTTAAATGCATTTTCTTTTACTTCAGGAAGTAATTTTTTATTTATTTTAAATAATTTCAAAAGTTCTTTAGACCATTCCTCTTTTTTAGAATCATAAATCATTGTTCTTGATGCATTAGTTATATCTGTGAAATGTGATTTTCCTTCAGTTAATTTCCATAATAGCCATGTATCAATAGTACCAAAAAGAATATCACTAATTTGATCTTTATTATTTTTTGAAGTTTTATTTAATATCCATCGTATTTTTGTTGCCGAAAAGTATGGATCTAAAACTAATCCAGTAATTTTTTGAATAATTTTATCTTTCTTTTTTAGTTTTAGTTGATGACAATAGTCAGATGTTCTTCTATCTTGCCACACAATAGCTTTATAAATTGGTTTTCCTGTTTTTTTATTCCATAATACTGTTGTTTCTCTTTGATTGGTAATACCTATAGAAATGATTTGAGAAGGCTTGAGTTTATTTTTTTTTATTGTTCGACTTATTAGGTGCTTGACATCTCGCCATATTTCTTCAGCATCATGTTCTACCCAACCATCATTAGGAAAATATTGTTTAAATTCTTTTTGCTCAATACCTTTAATATTAAATTTAACATCATATAATACAACCCTAGAACTTGTTGTCCCTTGATCAATTGCGAGAATATATTTATTCATTATCAGATATCTATTTGATCAGTAAAATTAGCATTTTCTTGTATAAACTTAAATCTATATTCGGCTTTTTTTCCCATTAAAGACTCAAACAAATTCTCTGTTTCTCTTAACTCTTTTTTTCCTTGATTGATGTTTATACTTAATAACTTTCTCTTTTCAGGATGCATCGTGGTTGACTTAAGTTGATCTGCCGGCATTTCCCCAAGTCCTTTGTAACGACTTAACGTTGGATTGACTTTATTTAAAAATTCTTTTTTAATGATTTTGTCTTTTTCGTTTTCATCATAAGCATAGAAAATCTTATCTTTATGCTGAATTTTAAAAAGAGGGGGCATAGCTAAAAATAATCTATTATTATCTATTATCGGGCGCATATATTTATAAATAAATGTTATTAATAATGTAGCAATATGTGATCCATCGACGTCTGCATCTGTCATTAAAATTATTTTTTCATAACGCAATTTTGATAATTCAAAATTTTTACCTATTCCACAACCAAGTGATTGAATGAGATTTTGAATCTCATTATTGTCTGCAATCTTTGATAAACTAACACTAAAAACATTTAATATTTTTCCTCTAAGAGGAAGTATTGCTTGTAATTCTCTATTGCGCGCTTGTTTTGCTGACCCGCCAGCACTATCACCCTCAACTATAAATAATTCTGTTCCTTCAATATTTTTACTAGAACAGTCAACTAATTTTCCAGGAAGTTTATGACGTTCTTTAAATGATTTTCTTTCCAATTCTTTTATCTTAGTTAAATCTGTTCTGAGTAAAGATCTTTCAATTAAAGTGTCGATTAATATTTTTGTAATTTTTTTATTTGAATTTAGCCATAATAAAAATTCGTTTTGAATTATTGTCTCCAGTTGTTTTTGGAGTTTTAGCATAATAATTCTTTTTTTTGTTTGACCTTCAAAACTTGGTTCATTGATAAATATAGAAATAACTATGTCTGAATAATCTGCTAAATCATTAATGCTTATGTTAGCTATTTTAGCAATTTGATTTTTTTGTCCATAGAGTTTTATTGCTTTTAGAATTCCATTCTTTAAACCATTTTCATGTGATCCTCCATCAGGGGTTTCAATTGTGTTACAAAAAGAGATTAAAGAAGATTTTTCGTTTTGATTAAAGCTTATAAATATTTCGCATTTCTCTTTATCATTTATTGGTTTGACGATGGCAAAATGTTTATCAAATAATTTTGCCGTATTTTTGCTTTTAATATCTAAAAAATCTGCAATGCCGTTTTTAAAAAGAAATTTTTCATTATTTGGAGTGCTATCAATAATAAGCTCTTTATCAATTTTAAAATCAATTGATGTTCCTGACACAAGAACAGCTTTCATTTTAATAAAGTCATATAATTTTTTTGGTGAAAATTTTGTTGTTTCAAAAATTGTTTCATCAGGAATAAAAATAATTTCAGTTCCTTTTTCATTTTTTTTACATTTTTCTATTTTAATTTTAGTTTTTGCTTTTCCTTTTGAGTATGTTTGTGAATATTTTTTACTATTTTTAAATACTATAACTTCTAATGATGAGCTTAGAGCATTTACAACTGATATTCCAACACCGTGCAGGCCTCCAGATGTTTTATAAGAATTGCTATCAAATTTTCCTCCAGCATGCAGTGTTGAAAGCACTATTTCTAAAGCTCTTTTATTTTTAAATTTAGGATGAAAGTCAATTGGTATACCTCTGCCATTGTCTTTAATTGCAATAGAGCCATTTTTTTTATAATGAAAAAAAACTTCAGTTGCATGACCGGCAACTACTTCATCAATGCTATTATCTAATACTTCGTTTACCAAATGGTGTAATCCTTGTTCATTTGTACTGCCTATGTACATGCCGGGACGCTTTCTTACAGGTTCTAGACCTTCTAAAACTTCAATATTTTTTGCTGAATATGTAGATTTATTTGCCATATATTTTTTTTACCAAAACTATCGGTAGATTGACATAAAAAAAACCGCCTATGAAATTTCTAAGGCGGTTTTTAAATTTTTTTTAATTTATTTTATATTAAGCGTCGTAATATAATTTAAACTCATGAGGGTGAGGTTGGATATTGACTGGATTAACTTCATTTTCTCTTTTATAGTTAACATAAGTCTCTATCACGTCTTTAGTGAATACATCTCCTTCTAATAGAAAAGCATGATCACTTTCAAGAGCATTTAATGCCTCAGCTAGTGATCCCGGAGTGGAAGGAATTTTTGCTAAAATTTCTTCAGGCGCTTCGTAGATATTTATATCTGTTGGCTCACCTGGATCAATTTTATTTTTTACACCATCCAAGCCAGCCATTAACATTGCTGCAAAGGCTAAGTAGGGATTTGCCGAAGGATCAGGACATCTAAATTCCATTCTTTTTGATTTTGGGCTTGAAGAGTAAGTAGGTATTCTAACTGACGCTGTTCTATTTCTTTGAGAATAAGCAATATTTACTGGAGCCTCAAATCCAGGAACAAGTCTTTTATAAGAATTTGTTGTTGGTGCACAAAAAGCCAAAAGGGCAGGAGCGTGTTTTAAAATACCACCTATATAGTGTAAAGCTAAGTCACTTAGGTCTGCATAGTTACCTTTTTTATACATTAAAGTATCACCGTCTTTCCATACACTTTGATGGACATGCATACCTGAGCCGTTATCACCAAAAAGGGGCTTAGGCATAAAAGTAGCTGATAAACCGTGCAGTTTTGCAACATTTTTAACAACATATTTATATTTCATTAAATCATCTGCCATTGACACTAAAGGAGCAAATTCAAGATCAATTTCTTGTTGTCCACCAGTTGCAACCTCATGGTGATGAGCCTCTACTGTAAGACCAATGTCTTGCATAGTCATAACCATTTCAGTTCTTACATCATGCATGCTGTCTACTGGAGGAAGTGGAAAGTAACCCTCTTTATGTCTTGGTTTATGACCTAAGTTAGGCCCTTCTTCTTTACCTGTATTCCATGTTCCTTCACTTGAATCTACTTCATGAAAAGCAAAATTTGAACCTGAGTCATATTTTACATCATTAAAAATAAAAAATTCTGCTTCGGGTCCAAAAAAAGCAGTGTCACCAATTCCAGAAGTCTTCAGATACCCTTCAGCTTTTTTTGCAATGTTCCTTGGGTCTCTTGTGTAGCTTTCTTTAGTTATTGGATCTTTAATATCACAATAAAAAACAATTGTTTTTTCTGAAAAAAATGGATCAATATAAGCTGTGGTTACATCAGGTATTACAATCATGTCACTATTTTCAATAGCTTGAAAGCCTCTGACTGAAGAGCCATCAAAACCTAAACCATCTTCAAAAATATCTTCATTTAAAAATTTGATGGGAATAGTAAAGTGATGAGTTGTTCCAGGCATGTCAGTGAACCTCATGTCAACCATTTTGACATCTAGGTCTTTTATTTCCTTTAGTAATTCAGAGGGTGTTGAGCAGTTAAATTTCATAATCTTCTCCATATTTTTAAGTAAATTCGAACCATTAGAATCTACCTCTAGTTTCATGCTCTAGTTATGAAAGTTCTGCTTATTTAAGCGTTCCTTCGGCAGTTGCCTACTTCCGACTCTTATTAAGAGTTGAACGAATTCAAACTTTTGCATGCGTTCCTTCAGTCAAAAGACTTACTTCCGATTTAAGATAACCTTAAATTGAACGATTAATGGTTATTTATTAATTTTTATAAGAAAGTAAAGATAATTTAGACAGCATCACTGTCTTTTTCACCTGTTCGTATTCTAATCACTTGATCAATATTATAAATAAAAATTTTTCCATCACCAATTTTGCCTGAATAAGCTGCTTTTTTTATTGTTTCAGTGACTTTTTCAGCATCCTCATCTTCAACAATGACTTCAAGTTTCATTTTGACTAGAAATTCATCATCATACTCATCTGGTTTATCAATTCCGCCTGTTGAGCCTCTTTGTCTTCCAAAGCCTTTAACATCAGACACAGTCATTCCTGAAATACCAATCTCATGTAAGGCTTCCTTTACAAATGATAATTTAAAAGGTTTGATTATTGCTTCAATTTTTTTCATATTGTTGAGAGTCTATAAATTGCTTTATCTAAATTTTCCATTGAATTCGCATAACTTACTCTGACAAAATTTTTTGCACTATTGCCAAAACTTGTGCCAGGAACTAAAGCCACACCTTTTTCTTCTAAAGCTATATCTGAAAATTTTTGCCCATTATAACCAGATAAAGAAATATTTGGAAATGCATAAAATGCTCCACCTGGCTCAAAACAATCCATATTTTCAAGTTCATTTAATTTCTTATGAACAAAATTTTTTCTATTTTGGAACTCTTGATTTATTTTTTTAACTTCATCTTTAGGCCCTTTTAATGCTTCTAGGCCTGCATATTGTGATATTATGTTTGGGCATGAGTGATCATTTACACATAATTTATTTGCGTGCTCATAGAGTTTTTTTGGCCACATACTCCAACCTAATCTCCAGCCAGTCATACAAAATGTTTTGCTCCAACCTTCTAAAATAATCAACCTATCCCTGATTGAATCATAATTTATAAAAGATGGCATTTTTTGATCGTTAAAAATTATTTTACTATATATTTCATCTGACATTATGAAAACATCAGGATATTTTTCTAACATTTTAACAATTCTATCTATTTTTTTTTTGTTCATAAACGAGCCTGTAGGGTTATTTGGATTGTTAATTATTATCAAGCTCGTATTTTTTGTTATAAGTTTTTCAAGTTTGTTTATATTAATTTCAAAATTATCTTTTTCACTAAGTTCTAAAGGAATTCCTTTTGCGCCACTAAACTTAATCATAGATCTATAAATGGGAAAGCCAGGATCTGGATAAATTATTTCATTACCTTTTCCTCCGAGTATAAGGCTAGAGTAAAAAATAGTTGGTTTGCCACCTGGGGTAATTAATATTTGATCAGAATTTACATTTACATTGTAATCATTATAGATTTGCTCAGATACTGCTTCTCTAAGAGGCAAAATTCCATTTGATGGAGTATAGCCATGATGACCATCTTTAATAGCTTTAATGCCTGCTTCTTGAATATTTCTTGGAGTAGGAAAATCGGGTTGACCTATTCCAAGATTAATTATATCTTTTCCTTCTGACGCAAGCTTCGTCGCCTTAGCAAGTATTGCAAATGCTGATTCTGTCTCTAAATTAATTATTTTTTTTGAAACTTTCATAAATTTGGTATAGCCAATTATTTTTATTAATAAAACTTTAAATTTATAAATAAAATGGCGAACGTAGCTCAGTTGGTTAGAGCGCGGCCTTGTGGTGGCCGATGTCGGGGGTTCGAATCCCCTCGTTCGCCCCAAATATTAAAAAAAATATTTATATTTTAATTTCTCTATTGTTTTTTATTGTAATCACCATAAAAGCTCCAGAATAATGGGCCGGTGGTGGAATTGGTAGACACGCTAGATTTAGGTTCTAGTGCCGCGAGGTGTGAAGGTTCAAGTCCTTTCCGGCCTACCACTTGAAGGAGTATTTTGATGTCAATTAAAGAAATTAAATCAGGAACTTTATATAAAGAGTATGCATTAGAAATTCCTTATGAGGAAATTAATAAAATAATTGACTCTAAAATAAATGAATTATTGCCTACAGTATCATTACCAGGTTTTAGAAAAGGTAAAGCCCCTTTAAATATTGTAAGAAAAAAATATGAAAATAATGTTCTATCAGAGTCTTTAGATAAATTAGTGCAAGATAAAATGAAACTCTTGCTTGATGAAAAAAAACTAAAACCTTTTACTCAACCAAAAA
>JAQBWI010000026.1 GCA_027625355.1 Pseudomonadota bacterium | reverse complement strand
AAAATAAACGACTGTAAAAGGAGCATATGAATTTGTAAGTAATCTTAAGCTCAATATATTTATTGGTTCTAATAGTATGAAAGAGAGAATAATTGATGGACTACAAAGAGTAAAGTTAGATAAATACTTTCAACCTAAGCAAGTTTATTCTTTTGATCTAGTAGAGAAGCCCAAACCAGATCCTGATATCTATTTGAAAGCAATAGAAGATAATAATTTAATTAAAACTGAAACAATTATTATTGAAGATAGCGCAGTTGGGGTGATGGCAGGCGTTGCCGCTGGTGTTAAAGTTATTGGTCTTACTGCAGGCGGACATTGGCATGAAAAAAGGGATGAAAAAGAATTACTTGAAGCAGGCGCATTTGCTGTTACAAATGACTATAAAAAAATAACTGAATTAATTAAAACTAACTAATATGGGACCAGCAGTAAAAGGAAATCCTCTTAAAATTTTTGTACTTTTATTAGTTATATCGTACGTTGTGGGAGAATTTTTTATACCTTCTTATCCATTATTAAACTTACTTAACTTAATAGGTATTATAGGGTTGATTTTGTGTCTAGCATTGTTTTTTTCTTCCTTAAGTTTATTTAATTCTTATAAAGAAAATCCAACCCCTCAATCAAATACCAAACGTATTATTAAAACTGGAATTTTTGCTTATTGTAGAAATCCAATGTATTTGGCATTTATTTCTTTTCATTTTTTTATGTTTTTAACATTTGAAAATGTAGCATATTTTTTAAGTGCATTTGGATTGTTTTTTTGGATTAATAATTACGTAATCCCTATTGAGCAAAGTTTTTTGCAAGAAAAATTTGGTGATGAATATGAAAGATATTTAAAAGCTGTAAAAAAATGGATGTTTTTTTAGCTATTGATTTTTTAGATTTTTGAAATACTTTAAGATTTATGAAAAAAATAATAATATTACTTTTCTTTATCTCTTTTAGTGCCACAGGCGCAGGGACAAACTCAAGCACTGATGATTCTGCTAAAACTTCAGATCAAATTATAAAGTTATATGAATTAGCTGAAAAGCATATTGATAATCAAAGCTATGATAAATCATTAAAACTACTTAAAAAACTGACTAAACGTGAAGATTTAGGAACTAAAAGAGCTGATATATATAATCTTCTTGGTTTTAGTTACAGAAAATTAGAAAATCCTGATTTAGATAAATCTTTTGCTGCATATATGATGGCTATAGAAATAGATCCTTCACACCTTGGTGCGCATGAGTATCTAGGTGAATTATACTTAATGAGAGATCAAAAAGATAAAGCATTAAAAATGCTCGAAAAATTAGATCAATTAGCTGGTAGTAATACTGAGGAGTATAGAGAACTAAAAATTGCCATTGATAAATATCAATCTTAAGTAACTACTTTTTTTATTTTCTGATTACCGTCTATTTTTATTAAAATGTCTGCTTTGGCTGGCATTGTTTTCATCATCCATTTTGTCAACTTTTCATAGTGTTGTATGAATATTTGTAAATCATTCTTATTCATGAAATCTTTTCTTCTTGATTTCAATGCATTATTTTTTTCTTGGGCATACCTCCATTTTATAATGTAATTAAAGGAGGGTGGTTGAATATAAATTTGTTGATCAAATAAAGAAAAGACTTTTTTATAGTCTCTTTTAAGTTGAGAATTATAAAATTGTCTCCATTTTTTATTTTTATCTAATTTAGACTCTAAACTGTTTATATTTTCAATAAGATATTCTTTATTTATTGAAGGGGCACCACAACACCAACCTTCTAATAATAATATTTCTGCATTTTTAATAATTTTTTTCCTAATGCTAACGTTATCTTTTAGTTTATTAAATATAGGAGTGGTAATAGGAAATTTTTTTTGTTGAAAATTAATTATATCATTTTTTAATGCTACTATATCATGTGTTCCCGGTACCCCTCGAGTAATTAATAAAGGATGAATTTTTTTTGATAACTTTATTCGTTTTTTTTTACTTAAATAATAATCATCAATGCTGAGTAACATTACCTTTTTTTTATATATTTTCTCTAAAGCTAGTTTGAATAATATTGCTAAAGTAGATTTGCCTGCTCCTTGAGATCCAGCAATAATAAATTTTTTATCCTTAGAGGTATTTATATTATTGATAATAGGAGCAATGTATTGAGATATATATTTTTTTGAAAAAGTTTTATTTGTTAATTGTTTTAAATGTTCTTGAATAAAGGTATTAATTTCAACATGCATAAATTTAATGAATTCTAGTACTTATTAATTTATAGTAAATAATAATATATATGAAATTTCTTTTTGATTTAGGGGGTGTTTTTTTTGATTGGGATCCTAATCACTTTTTTAAGGATATATTCGACAAAGTAGAAGAAAGGGAATACTTTCTAAATGAAGTTTGTAATGATGAGTGGAATATTCAGCAAGATGCAGGTAGAACTATAAAAGAAGCTGAGTCTGTATTAATTCCTAAATTTCCTCATTATGAGAAACAAATTAAAATGTATTATAAGAACCACCGAAATATGATTAGGGGAACTTTTGATACATCCATAAAAGTTTTAGACAAACTCAAAAAACAAAATTATGAATGTTACGTTTTGTCTAACTGGTCTGCTGAAACCTTTATTGGCATGACAGATGATTACCCTTTTCTACAATCATTCAACGGGTTGCTTATTTCGGGTGAGGATAATATGATGAAACCTGATGCTGAAATTTATGAGTTAGCAATTACTCGTTTTAATCTAATCCCTCAGGAAACTGTTTTTATTGATGATAAATTAGAGAACATTGAGGCTGCAAAAAAATTACATTTAAAAACTATTCATTTGATAGATCCAAATAAAATTGAAGCAGAAATTGATAATTTTTTAATTTCTTAGCTTTGTTTTTACTAATATATTTAAAAGATAAAAAAATAAGATTATATGCAATTTAAATGAAACAAGTATTTGACATTTTTATTATTGGCGGTGGTATAAATGGGGCTGGTATCGCTAGAGATGCGGTTGGAAGAGGATTAAAAGTTTTTCTTGCTGAAAAAGGAAAAGTAGGTTCTGCAACCTCATCATGGTCTTCTAAGCTAATTCATGGTGGCTTAAGATATCTTGAAAATTATGAATTTAAGTTAGTGAGAGAATCACTAAAAGAGCGAGAAGTAATCACTAATATAGCGCCATCAATCACAAGACCTATACCTTTTATTATACCACACTCAAAAAAATTAAGATCAAAGCTGTTGATTAGATTGGGCTTGTTTTTATATGACAATCTTGGTGGAAAGACAAAAATACCAAAATCTTCAAAAATTAATCTAACAAAAAAGTATTCAAATATCTTACATTCACATTTTTCAGTGGGCTTTCAATATTATGACGTTCAAGTTGATGATAAAAAATTGGTTGAAATGAATATCAATGATGCTAAAAAAATGGGAGCTAGTATTTTAGAGAATACAAAAGTTATTAATGTTAACAGAGCAGAAGAGGGCTGGGATATCAATCTTGATAATGGTGAAATTATTAAATCTAAAATTTTAATTAATGCTGCTGGTCCTTGGATAAATGAGACAGTTAATAATGTAATTAAAATTAATACAAATAAATCTATAAGATTAGTTAGAGGAAGTCACATAATCACAAATAAATTATATGATGAAGAGGTAGCATTTACTTTGCAAAATGATGACAATAGAATTGTATTTGTCATTCCGTATAAAGAACAGTTTTCACTTATTGGTACCACTGAGGTTGATGTTAATACGCCAGACAACCCATCTATTTCTGATGATGAAAAAATATATTTAATAAACACTATAAATAATTATTTTGTTAAACAAATTTCTCAACAAGATATTATAGATACATACTCAGGTATTAGGCCTCTAATAGAAGATTTTAAAGAAGCATCAAAAGTCACGCGAGATTATGTATTTGATTTAAATCTTGATAATAATAGGTCTCCATTACTCAATATATATGGGGGTAAGCTTACAACATATAGAAAATTATCAGAAAAAGTTATGGAAGAATTATCTCCTTATTTGTCTAATACTAAAACTAAAAATTGGACAGCTTCAAAACAATTATAACAAGAATTCCTCATGCACAATCTTCTCTTTTACAAGAGCAGAGAAATTTACAAGAGGAATACTTCTTATTAGGAGGAAATAATATGAAACCGTCTGCTCAAATTGTATTATAAATTATTTTGAAAAAAATAGTAATTTCAGTGAAATAAACCATTAAATGCCCCATTTTTTGAGGCATTTAAGTATGACGATTCTATTATTTAAAGGCTTGTTTAGAGCTATCAAATAAGTGACAACGAGATGCTGAAAATCCAACTTTAACCGTATCACCAACTTTAATATTTGAGTCACCTTCAGTCTCAACAACAAGCGGTTCACCTTCTTTTTCTAGGTAAAGGAAAGTTCCGGATCCTAATTTTTCAACAACAAAAACTTTACTCTCCCAGCTTCCATCACCGTCTGCATTAACAGTTAAATGCTCTGGTCTAATACCAAGTTCTACTGAATCACCTGCTGAAGCTGAAGCTGAGGTTTTTGGTATACTGATAGTAGAAGATCCCATTAGATCCACTTCCGTTTTATCACTACTTGTGCTTTTAATTTTTGTAGAAATAAAATTCATTTTTGGAGATCCAATAAATCCTCCTACAAATAAATTATTCGGATCATTATATAGATCCATCGGTGATCCTTTTTGAGATACAATACCTTCATCAAGAACAACAATATCATTTGCTAGAGTCATTGCTTCTGTTTGATCATGTGTTACATAAATCATTGTAGCATTAAGTTGGTCATGTAGTTTTGCTAACTCAACACGCATTTGAACACGAAGTGCTGCATCCAAATTTGATAATGGTTCATCAAACAAGAAAACTTTAGGTTTACGCGTGATAGCTCGACCTATTGCAACTCTTTGTCTTTGACCACCAGATAGTTGTTTTGGTTTTCTGTGAAGATAATCTTCTATTTGTAAAATTCTTGCAGCTTCTTGAACGCGTTCATTGATTTCATCTTTAGATCTTTTTTCTAATTTTAAACCAAATGCCATGTTATCAAAAACTGTCATGTGTGGATATAAAGCGTAAGATTGGAACACCATTGCAATATTTCGTTGTTTTGGCGGTAAATCATTAACTACTTGTCCATCAATAGAAATAGTACCTGAGTGAATGTCTTCTAGTCCTGCAATCATTCTTAGCATAGTTGATTTACCACAACCTGACGGTCCAACTAAAACTGTAAAAGATTGACTTTTTATATCGAGAGATACGTCCTTAATAACGTGAACATCTCCGTAGTACTTGTTAACTGTATCAATTTTAATATCAGCCACTTCATCCTCCTTTGAGCGATCTTTCAAGTGTGAAACCTGATGTTTCATTTAACAAGTTAATATAAAAAAAAAGAAAAATCTACTAAATTTATCAAAAATTAGCCTTTTACAGCACCAGCAGTTAGCCCTTTAACGATTCTATTTTGAAAAAATAATATGAATATCAAACAATTAGCTAAAAAGCTTGATTTATCAATCACTACAGTTTCTAGGGGGTTAGCCGATTATCCTGATGTAAGTCCTTTGACGAAGAAAAAAATAAAAAAAATGGCTAAAAAATATAATTATGTTCCTAATCCTTTTGCATCTAATTTAGCCTCAAGAAAAAGAAATATTGTTGGATTTGTATTACCTTTGTACGGTTTAAATTATGATGTTTTAAACCAAACATCTTTTTTGCAATTTATTGCGGGAATGCAAGAAAAATTAAATGAAAATAGTATTCAATTTTCTATGCTTATTTGCAACAATTACGAAGAAGAACTCCTTGCTTATGAAAAATTAATAAAAGAGCAAAAAGTTGATGATATCATTATTCATAATTTAACCACAAATCATCCAAGGATAAATCTTTTAAAAAAAAATGAAATTAATTTTGTTGCTTGGGGGAGAACGCAGAATTTAAAAAAATATTCATGGGTCGACCTTGATAATCATTTAAGTATGGAAATGATTGTTGATTACTTAATAAAAAAAAATCATAAAAAAATTGCTTTTGTAAATATAGATGAAGAATTTAATTTTGCCTTTCAAAGGAAAGAATCTTTTTTTGATTCTATGAAAAAACATCAAATAAGAGCAAGTCAAAAAAATTATTTTACTATTTCACAAAATAATCCCGAATTAAGTTTTCAAAAAGTGAAAAATTTTCTTAATAAAAATCCTGAAATAACATCTATAATATGCTGCACTGAATATATAGCTGCAGGTGCCATTAAAGCTTGTAATGATCTGAACCTAAAAATTGGTAAAGATATATCACTTATAACTTATGATAGTTTAGTCATTTCTCATTTAACACAACCATCTTTAACCTCTGTATCTCACCCTGTTAGAGAACTTGGTAACCAGGCAGTTAATATCTTGTTAGAAATGAGATCAAAAAAAATAAAAAATAAAAACTATATGGCAACTCCAACTATCATAGAAAGAGGATCAGTAGCCAAGTTATTAAATAACTAATATATTATTTTCAAATAAAATTCAGTTCAAACTTAATGATTTAATATGGATTATAAATTTACCCAAGATTTTTTTTCATCACTTTCAATACATTTGTCCAAAATTTTTTGAATTTCCGCACCTCTTGCAAAATCAGGCTCATAAGGAGTTTTATTTTTAATAGAACTTATAAATCTCTCAAAATTATTTAAAGTTGTTGAGGTTTCTATCTTTTTCCATTCTAATTTGTCTTTTCTATCTGAGAATTCCCTATTTATATCGTCTGTAAACAATAGTTTACTCCCTTCTCTTATTGGGTCATCAAATTCTATTTTAACAGCACCTTTGTCACCAAATATTCTCAATTCTAATCTGTTTGAGTATCCTGTAGCAAATCTAGTAGCACTGATTGTGCCAATAGCGCCATTATCAAATTCAACCATGGATATAAAAGTATCGTTTGCATCCAAAACATATTCTCCTATTTTTTCACCTTTTGATTTAAAGGTTTTTAAGTTCGCATTAATTTTTTTAATTCCTCCAACTGGAAAAGATGCAAAATCAAAAATATGAACACCAATATCTCCTAATGTACCTTTACTTCCATGTTTGGTAGATAATCTCCACAGCCACTTTTCTTCCTCTTTCCAATCTCCCCAATATTTTGATGTTAGCCATGATTGATAATAGTTTGCATCAAGATGAACAACATTACCAATTTTACCTGATTTAACAATTTTGACTAATTCTTGATAACCTGAAGAATTACGGTAACTGAAATTGACCATATTTACTAATTCTTTCCCCTTAAGTGCAGCACACATTTCTAGAGCGTCTTCATAATTTTCTGCAAGAGGTTTTTCACAAAAGATATGTTTATTATTTTCTATTGCTTTAATAGAAATATCCTTATGAAATGCGTCTGGCGTAGTATTTGTTATGGCATCAACATCTGATTTTTGAAGCAATTCCTCGACACTATTATATCTTTCTTTGATATCAAACTTATCACAAAAAAAATTTAATCTTTCTTTTGAAACATCACATGCTGATATAACTGATGAGTCAGGGATTTTTTGAAATTCTTTTGCATGCAATTCGGCAATTCCGCCAGTTCCAACAATTCCAATTTTAATCATTTTTTATAATTATGATCTACTTTGTAGCCTTTAGTTTCAATTGGCTCAATGGGGGTTTTTCTTTCTCCATAATCATTATTTTTTTCAACGGTATTAATCCATAATCCTGAACCTTTATCTGGTGAAGTCCAACCTATCGAATTTTTTATTACACGCTGCACATTTTTATTATGGTATACTGGATAAGACTCATGACCAGGTCTAAAATAAAATATCTTACCATTACCTCGTTTGTAGCAAAGACCTGAGCGAAATACTTCTCCACCTTCAAACCAACTAACAAAAACAGTTTCATCTGGTGCTGGAACTTGAAAGGGCTCACCGTACATCTCTGTCATTTCAATTTCAAAATATTCACCCAAACCTTCTGCAATTGGATGGCCGGGATTGCAAACCCAAATTCTCTCTTTTTCTCCTCTTTCTGCCCATCTCAGATTTGCAGTTGTTCCCATCATTCTCTTAAAAATTTTAGAGTGATGGCCAGAGTGTAAAACTAATAAGCCCATTCCTTCTAAAATCCTTTGTTGAACTCTATCAACAATTTTATCTTCAACAAGATTATGAGCTTTATGTCCCCACCAGATTAAGACATCAGTTTTATCAAGAAGTTCCTCAGTTAAGCCATGGTCTTTTTCTTCAAGTGTGGCTGTTTTAATATTTAGATTTTTATCATCAGATAAAAAATTTTTTATACACCCATGAATTCCATTTGGATAAATAGACTTTACATGCTCGTCTTCTTGCTCATGAACAAATTCATTCCAAATTACTACGTTTATCATTTTTTTTTAATTTTTATCTTACTCTTTCACCATGAAGTCTATGACCTAATAATGCAAGAAGAATAATTAAACCATTAAAAAATTGTCGCCAAGTCCCACTCCAGCCAATTGCAACTATTCCAATTTCCATGTATGCTATTATTCCAACTCCAAATACAGCCCCAACTATAGTTCCCAGACCTCCCCAATAAGGAGTTCCTCCAACAAAAACTGCAGCTAATGCTAATAGCAAATATCCAAAACCTTGTGTAGGAAAAAAAGTATAAGTAATTAGTGTAGTAAAAATACCCCCTAGTGCTGCTCCAAAACCAACAAACATAAATGCTTTAATTTTTACTGCATTCACATTTATTCCCATTTGTTCTGCACTCACTGAATTATCACCTACATGATGTATATGAACTCCAAAGACATGTTTGGTAAATAAATAATAACAAAAGATTACAAAAATCGCTGCCCAAAATATCTGCATAGGGAAACCATAAAATTTTCCGACTAGAACGGGGTAAATCCAATGGCTATCAATCTCCAAAAGGGTAATTGATCTACTGTTTGTTAACAATAGGATTATGCCTCTTAGAAGAAACAGTACACCAAGAGAGGCTACTAGAGATGATAATCGAAAAACAACTATTAATGCCCCAACTAAACCACCAATAGCAGTTCCAGTCATTAATCCTGCTAGAATAGCAAGCGCTGGATCAATTCCAGATTTAGCCATTATTGCAAAAACGTATGCAGCGACTGCATAGGTTGAGGCAAATGATAAATCAATTTCGCCTGAAGCAACTAGAAAAACCAAAGGTAGAGTTAGAAATATTAAAGTTGGCATCATTACAAAAACTGACTGATGCAGATTTGGCCTCATCCATGCCTCTGGAGCTCCAATTAAGAAAACTATCATCAGTAATGCAAAGTAACCCATGCTTCCAAGTGCTCTTCCATTTTTGTGAAACATATTACCTATAAATGATTTATTGTTTTTCATAATATCAATGAGATTTAATTGTATCTCTCATAATTTTCATTAATTCTTCAGGTGACTGAATATTTTCTTTATCTAAATGGTGAACTACTTCTCCACGATCCAATATGACAAACCTATCTGAAATATCATAGACGTGATAAATATTATGACCAATAAATAAAACTGACCTATTAGATTTTTTAACATTTAAGACAAAATCAAATACTTTTTGAGTTTCATTCAAAGAAAGATTATTTGTTGGTTCATCAAGTATGATTAATTCAGCATTATTGTAAATTGCACGGGCAATAGCAACGCCCTGTCTTTCTCCCCCTGATAAATTTCCAACAGGGGACTCTGCATTAATTAATTTAGAGGTAAATCCTATTTCTCTTATTAATCTATTAGCTTCTGTAATTTGTTCTTTATCCCTAATAAAGCCAAAAGGGTATTTAAGTTCTTTGCCCATAAATATATTCCAAACAATTGATTGTTGTGGGCAAAGAGCTCTGTCTTGAAAGACAGTTTCTATTCCTGCTTCTCTTGCTTTTAGAGCATTCCAATTATTAACTTTATCACCACGTATTTTTATATCTCCATCATCTGGGTTATGAACACCAACAAGTGTTTTAATCAAGGTGGATTTACCTGCTCCGTTGTCACCAATAAGTCCAACAACTTCACCTTTGTTTACTTTCAAGGATGCATTGTTTAAAGCAGTAATACCTCCAAAACGCTTTGTTACTTTTTCTAATTCTATAATTGGTTGCATATTAAAATTTTAAACTGACCCATTTTAAAAAAATGGGTCAGTTATGAATATTATCTTATACCTGCATCAGCAAGTGCTTTAACAGCTTTATAGTTATTAGTATCTACAAAACCAGCTCCAGTATCCTGAATGATGGCTCCAGTACCAAGAACAGCTGTTTGGCATAACGATAATACCGGAAGATAACCTTGGAGGAAAGGTTGTTGATCAGAAGTTAAGTGCACATAACCTTTTTCAAAGGCTGACATAATCTGAGGACTGGTATCAAAACCTATTTGAAGAAGGTCATTAGGTCCATAACCAGCTGCTTTTGCAATTCCCTCAGCTACGTTCATGATATCACTACCTGAATGTACAATAACTTTTGTTTCTGGATTAGCATTAAGTGCTGCTCCAAAAATTGGTATTGTCATATTTGGATCTGATGCATATTTTGGATCTCCATCAAGAACAGTAACTGTCATACCATGTTCTTCGAAGACAATTCTTGCACCATCTTCTCTTTGAGCTCTTGCATAATCTCCAAGTGGGACCATTACAATTGCATGATCGCCTGCTTTAAATCCAAACTGTCTTATAGCTTCTCTTGCGAGAGCTTTTCCTTGAGTTGCTAAGTTAGCCCCAACATAACCACCACCATACTTTGCACGAACCTCACCAGGATCAACATTTTGATACGTCATGATGATGCCATTTTCAGCAGCCTGTTTAGCAAGAGGCATTAAAGCTTCATTTCCTGGGTGACCCATCATAGCGATAGCATCTACTCCCAATCCAACTGATTCTCTTAGTTGTCTGACCATTTTTTCAAAGTCCCATTCAGAGTAAAGAATTTCTGCATCTGCTCCTGTATCTCTTATGGCATTCATTGCTCCTGCTGCAACTATGCCAGCAAATCCCCCAGCTTCTGGTCCACCAGCATAAAAATGCATTTTAACATCTGAACACCAATCGTCACCAAGATCTTGGCCAGTTGGAGCAGCATATGAACTAAAACTTAATGGTAATAAAAATAATATTGATAAAATTAGTTTTAACGATTTCATTTTTCCTCCTAATAAAAATAATAAATTTATAAAAATCGAAAACGTTTTCGTTGTCAAGTGCATTTTTATAAATATACATTATAAGTAATTATAATTTATGAATTTAAGGGAATTTTCAAAAAAAATAGGCTTGCCAATATCTACAATTTCTAAAGCATTGGGTTTATATAAAGATGTAAATGATAAAACTAGAGCTAAAATAGTTTCACTTGCTAAGAAATACAAATACGCACCTAATGTTTATGCTAAAACTCTCGCATCAAGAAATACTTCATCTGTTGGATTAGTGTTACCTCTTGGTTACAATTTTATTCAAAAAAATGCACTTATAGATTTTATTCAAAATATTTATTCAAAACTAAATGAGATAAATATTCCAGTAATTGTAATTTTTGCTGAGAATAATGAAGATGAGATCAAAGCATACGATAAATTAATCAATCATCATAAAGTAAGTTTAATTATTTTAAATGATACAAAATTTAATGATAAAAGAATTAAATATTTAGATAAAAAGCAAGTTAGTTATCTTACTTGGG
>JAQBWI010000025.1 GCA_027625355.1 Pseudomonadota bacterium | reverse complement strand
AGAGATTTTTTAAAAAAAAATGCAACAATTCACATAGCTTCAGACTCTAAACCATATATTTCAGATATTCTGTTGAGCATTTATGAAGTTAAAAAAGAATTCAAATGGATGAATCAAAATAAAAATGAATGGGACTATTTAAATGTGACTTTACCTCAAACAAAATATTTTCAAAAAGCCTTAAAAAAGGGACTTAATCCAATTTATTTTAAATTGGTAAAATATTGACTTGAGTTTTTAATTTATTTCAATATACGTCTAAAAAATGTAAGAATTAAGAAGGTGGGTTTACCCACCTTTTTTTTGGTGGAATTTAATTATGGCAAAACAAAAAATAAAAGTAATAAGAGAAGAGATGTTGCAAGTGGCAAACAATGTCGCCCAAGAAAAAAATATTAATCAAGATGATGTTTTTTCTGCAATGGAGCAGGCACTAGAAAAATCTGCTAGAGTAAAATATGGGATGGAAAGAGATATAAGAGTCAATATAAATCGAGAAAACGGAGATATAAAACTAGAGTCTTATTTAAAAGTAGTTAATAGTTATTCTGAAGAAGAGCAAGCAAGAGAAATATTATTTGAGGATGCAGTCAAATTAAATAAAAATATTCAAATCGATGAATACATTGTCAAAGAATTGCCTCCTCTTGAATTAGGAAGAGTAGCGGCTCAAAATGCTAAAGGAGTTATCATTCAAAAAGTTCGTGAAGCTGATAAATCTAAGCAATATGATGAATTTAAAAATAAAGTTGGTGAGATTGCAGTAGGTATTGTTAAGAGAGTAGAATTTGGTAATTACATCGTTGACTTAGGTAAAAGTGAAGCAATTATCAAAAGAGAAGAATTAATTGCTAGAGAAACATTTAAAAATGGTGATAGAGTAAGGGCTTACATCTACGAAGTTAAAAATGATGTAAAAGGGTATCAAGTTTTTCTATCAAGAACGCACCCTCAATTTTTAGCAAAACTATTTCACCAAGAAGTTCCCGAAATTGATGAGGGCATAATTCAAGTTAAAACTGTAGCAAGAGATCCCGGTTCACGTGCAAAAATAAGTGTATTTACTCAAGATTCAACAATTGATCCAGTTGGAGCTTGTGTTGGCATGAGAGGTTCTAGAGTACAAACTGTGGTCAATGAACTTCAAGGAGAAAAAATAGATATCGTCACTTGGTCAGAAAATCAAGCAACATTTTTAGCTAATGCATTAGCTCCAGCAGAGGTTAGTAAAATTTTTTTATATGAAGAGAAAAATAAAGTAGAAGTTGTAATACCTGATGAGCAATTAAGTTTGGCAATAGGCAGAAAAGGTCAAAATGTTAAATTAGCATCCAGATTAACAAATCTAGAGATTGATATTCTGACTGAAGAAGAAGAGTCAGAAAGAAGACAAATAGAATTTAAAGAAAAGAGTGCTATTCTTATAGATTTATTAGATGTAGAAGATGTAATTGCTCAATTATTAGTAACTGAGGGATACGTTACAATTGAGTCGATAGTGTCTGAAACTCCTGAAAATCTTGAAAAAATTGAAGGTTTTGATAGCGATCTTGCTAGTGAAATCATCTCTAGAGCCAAAAATTCAATGAAAGAACAGGCAGAAGAGGATACCAAAATTGTTAATGAAAAAATCCAAGATACAGATCTTAAGGAGTTAAATGGAATGACTGTTGCAATGTTAGCTTTGCTTGCTAAGGAAAACATTGTAAATCTTAATGATTTTGCTGATCTTGCATCTTATGAGTTAATTGACAAAGAAGAGGGTATTTTTAGAAAACTTGAATTAGATGAAGATTTGGTTAATCAGATGATAATGGATGCGAGAGAAAAGAGCTTTTCTTAAACAAAATAAATAATAGAGAATAATTTGGATAACGATAAAAGTAAAAAAAACAAACCCTTAAAACTATCTTCTTCTGGAAGATTGCAGATAAGAAAGAATTTAGGTCCCTTTGGGGAAAATAAAGCAACTGGAAATAATAAAAAAACAATTCAAATAGTTTTTAGAAATAAAAATAATCAACAAAAAAGCTCATCTGCTGCTAAATCAAATTTTAGGGGATCCTCTTCCTTTCGTACGAATACTCAAGTAACTCCAAGTTTTACAACTTCAAATAATCGTAAAAACTATGATAATAAAAATAAAAAACCATTAGATAATAAGAAAACTACTCCAAAAAAATCTACTTTAAAACCTACTGATGATGAATTTAATAAAATTGATGCTAAAAAAATATTAGAACAAGAAGATCAAGAATTTGATAGATTTCCTAGTCTTGCTAAAATTAAAAGAGCAAGAGAAAAAGAAAAACTTCAAGCACAAGATCAAGGTGAAGAAACTAAGTTTTCTCGAGAGGTCTCTGTTCCTGATATAATAACTGTCCAAGAGCTAGCAAATAGGATGGCTGAAAAGACAGCAGATGTCGTGAAATCTTTAATGAAGATGGGAGTTATGGCTAATGCGACGCAATCTCTTGATGCTGATACAGCGGAATTAGTTGTTACTGAACTTGGTCATAAATCTATCAGAGTAACCGATGAGGATCTTTTAAAGGATATGGAAGATTTTGAAGATTCTGATGATTTAAAAGTGTTAAGACCTCCAGTTGTTACTATTATGGGGCATGTTGACCATGGAAAAACAAGTATTTTAGATGCGTTTAGAAGTTCAAATGTAGTTGCAGGAGAGTCAGGTGGTATAACTCAACACATTGGAGCTTATCAAATTGGTGAAAAAGATAAAAAAATAACTTTTATAGATACACCTGGCCATGCAGCATTTTCAAATATGAGAGCAAGAGGTGCAAAAACTACAGATATAATTATTTTAGTAGTAGCGGCAGATGATAGTCTTAAGCCTCAAACAATAGAATCTATTGCCCATGCAAAAGCAGCTAAGGTGCCCATAATTGTTGCAATTAATAAAATTGATTTACCAAATATTGATCCTGAAAAAGTTAGACAAGATTTATTAACTCATGAAATTATTGTTGAAAAACTTAGTGGTGATGTTTTAGATGTGGAAGTATCGGCATTAAAAAAAATCAATCTAGATAAGCTTAAGGAATCTATATTATTACAAGCTGATTTATTAAATTTAAGAGCAAACCCTAATAGGACTGCGAGAGGCTCTATAATTGAATCTAAGTTAGAAAAAGGCAGAGGTTCAGTTGCTACAGTTTTAGTTCAAAAAGGAACTCTTAAAGTAAGTGATATTTTTGTATCTGGGGCTGAGTGGGGTAAGGTTAAAGCCTTGGTCGATGATAAGGGAAACAACATCAAAGAAGCAAAACCTTCTATGCCAGTAGAAGTTTTAGGTTTTGACTCTAACCCTCTAGCGGGAGATGATTTTGTTGTTGTTGAAAGTGAAGCTATTGCTAGAAAAATTGCAGAATATAGATTTAGTAAATTACAAAAACAAAAAAATAAAGTTATTAAATCAAATGTTGAAGAAATGTTTGAACAAATAAATCAAGGTAAAGCCACATCATTGCCAATTATTATCAAAGCTGATGTTCAAGGATCTGCAGAAGCAATAGAAAACTCTGTTGTTAAATTATCAACAAGTGAAGTTGAAGTTATCGTCGTTCATAAAGGTGTTGGAGCTATTACTGAAAGTGATGTAGCCTTAGCAAATTCAAGCAAAGGTTTCATTATAGGGTTCAACGTAAGAGCATTACCCCATGCAAGAGATGCTGCCAAAAGAGATGGTGTTGATATTAAGTATTACTCAATAATATATGAGCTTATTGATGATGTGAAAAATTTACTCTCTGGTTTACTAAAACCTGACATATCTGAAAAAATAACCGGCAATGTTGAAATTAGAGAGGTATTTAATATATCAAAAATTGGAAATATTGCTGGATGTATGGTTAAGGACGGTCTGATTTCTAGAAATTCAAAAATTAGATTATTAAGAGATAATGTTGTTGTTCACACTGGAACTTTAGCAAGTTTAAAAAGATTTAAGGATGAGGTTAAAGAAGTTAAAAATGGGTTTGAGTGTGGGCTCATGATTGAAAATTATTCTGATATAAAAATTGGCGATGTTATTGAGACATATGAAGAAGTTAAAACAGAAAGAAAACTATAAAGTATTTAAATATTTATGAGTGATAATCTGTCTTCACAAAGACAATTAAGGTTCAGTGAATTAATTAGATCTTTGATAAGTGAGTATCTATTAGTTGAAGATTTCTATAATTTTAGTTTTGAAACTACCTCTATAACTATTTCTTACGTTAAAATGAGCAAAGATTTAAGAATAGCAAATGTTTATTTAATGCCATTAGGAGGAGAAAACAAAAATAAAATAATAGAAGAAATAAACAGTCAAAAATATGTTTTTCAAAAATTTTTATCTAAAGCTAGATTAAATTCTAAATTTACACCAAAAATAATTTTTTATTTAGATGATTCTTTTGATGAAGCAGAAAAAATAGAAAAGCTTCTTTTAAATAAAGATGTTCAAAGAGATTTAGATGGATGAAAAACTACAGGGTTGGATAAATTTATTTAAACCAAAAGGAATTAGTTCTTTCTCAGCCATTTATAAAATAAAAAAGAAATTCAATATAAAAAAAATAGGTCATGCTGGTACTTTAGATCCAAGTGCTGAAGGTATTCTTCCTATTGCAATTAATAAAACAACTAAGCTGATTCCATTTGTAAACATAAGCTCAAAAAAATATTTATTTACAATAAAATGGGGTGAGCAAACTTCTACAGACGATTCAGAAGGAGAAGTTATAAACTATAGTAATAAGACTCCTAGTGAAGAGGAAATTAATCGAATAGTTAATTCCTTCATAGGTTATCAAAATCAAATACCTCCAAAAGCATCAGCAGTAAAAGTAAATGGAAAAAGAGCGTATGCAGTATTACGTGAAAATAAAAACTTTTCATTAGTTTCAAAGAAAGTATTTTTAAAATCTATTACTTTTTTATTCTCAGATAACAATACGTCGAGTTTTGAAATAGACTGTGGTAAAGGTTTTTACGTAAGAAGCCTTGCTAGAGATATTGCCAACAAATTAGGGACATATGGGCATGTAGTTGATTTAAAAAGAACAAAAGTTGGTCATTTTACTGAAAATAATTCAATTTTGCTGGACGATACACTAAAAATAGGGCAAAGCGAGTTCGAATTTAATTGTATTCACTCATCAATTTCTATGCTGGACGACATCTTGGCTTATGAAATTGAAGAAAGGAAAGATTTAAATGATCTTTCTTTAGGTAAATCCATTTTTATTAATAAAAAAAAATTAATAAAAAAACCTTTAAATTCAGATAAAGAAGAATTAGTTTTTTTATCAAAAAAAGGAAATATTGTTTCCTTTGGCAAATTAAGTGAAGATTTGTTTAAACCAAATAAAGTTTTAATATAGGAGATACGATGTCGATAACTAAAGAAGTAAAAAAAGATTTAATTAGTAAATTTTCAATTAATGATAAAGATACTGGTTCAGCAGAAGTTCAAATAGCTGTTCAAACTGAAAGAATTAATAATTTGATTGAGCATTTTAAAAATCATAAACATGATAATCATTCCAAAAGAGGACTTGTAGCACTAGTTAATAATAGAAAAAAATTATTATCTTATCTTTCTAAGAAGGATAACGAAAAATATATGAAATTAATAAAAGAACTAAACATTAGAGGTTAGTTCAAATTTGAAAGAGAAAAAAAAGATGTTTGATGTAAAAAAAGTAGAATTAGAATGGGCAGGAAAAAATTTAATAATTGAAACTGGGAAAATTGCAAGACAGGCTGACGCTTCTGTAATCGTAACTTACGGCGGAACTACAGTGATGACAAATGTTGTTGCTGCAAAAAAAGTAAAACCTGATATGGATTTTTTCCCATTAACAGTTAACTACCAAGAAAAATTTTATTCTGTTGGAAAAATACCAGGAGGTTTTTTCAAAAGAGAAGCAAGACCTACTGAAAAGGAAACATTAATTTGTAGACTAATTGATAGACCAATTAGACCATTATTTCACAAAGATTTTAAAAATGAAACGCAAGTTACTTGTACAGTATTATCACATGATCAAGAAAATGACTCTGATATTGTTGCTTTAATAGCAGCTAGTGCAGCAATCACTTTATCTGGGTTACCATTTATGGGTCCTTTAGGAGCTACAAAAATAGGCTTAGTAGATGATAAGTTTGTTGTTAATCCAACAATACAAGAAATAAAGGATTCAAAGTTAGATTTAGTTGTTGCTGGAACAAAAAATGGTGTTCTTATGGTTGAATCTGAAGCACACCAATTAAGCGAAGAAAAAATGCTTGAAGCAGTTGTTCTAGGCCAAGAGTCATACTTACCGGTAATAGATGCTATCATATCTTTAGCAAAAAAAGCTGCTAAAGAACCTTGGGATATACCAGAAAAAGATAGTGAAATTGTTAATCTTCCAAAGTTAATTTCTGATGAGTATGCAAGTAAATTTAGTGATGCTTATAAAGTATTAGAAAAACAAAAACGTGTAGAAAAACTAAATGAAATTAAGCTTGAGATTGAAGAAAAATACTTAAGCGAAACTCTAACCGCCGTTATAGTTTCAGATGCAATAAAGTCGGTTGAAAAAGATGTTGTTAGAGGAGAACTTTTAAAAACAGGTAATAGAATTGATGGACGTGATACTAGTACAGTAAGACCTATAGTTTGTGAAACTGGTGTTTTAAGCAGAACTCATGGTTCAGCTCTATTTACCCGAGGAGAAACACAAGCTTTAGTAGTAACAACGCTTGGAACGGGAATGGATGAGCAAAGAATTGATGCCATAGAAGGTGAATATAAAGAAAATTTTATGCTTCATTATAATTTTCCACCATATTCAGTTGGAGAGGTTGGAAGAGTTGGTTCAACAAGTAGAAGAGAAATTGGTCATGGTAAATTAGCATGGAGGGCAATTCACCCAATGTTACCTTCAAATGATAAATTTCCTTACACCTATAGAGTTGTATCAGAGATAACAGAATCAAATGGATCAAGTTCTATGGCTACGGTTTGTGGAACTTCTATGTCTATGATGGATGCTGGTGTCCCTCTGGAAAAACCAATAGCTGGTATTGCAATGGGTTTAATTAAAGAGAATAATGATTATGTAGTTTTATCAGATATATTAGGTGATGAAGATCATTTAGGTGATATGGATTTTAAAGTCGCTGGAACTAAGGATGGGATAACATCTCTGCAAATGGATATAAAAATTACCAGTATTACATCTGCTATAATGAAAGAAGCACTTGAACAAGCCAAAGAGGGTAGAATTCATATTTTAGGAGAAATGGCTAAAGCAATCGAAAAACCACAAGAAAAAATCTCTGAGTATGCCCCTACAATTACCACATTTCATGTGCATAAGGATAAAATTCGAGAAGTCATTGGTAAAGGTGGTGCGGTTATTAGAGAAATTAGTGAAACCACTGGAGCTAAAATTGAAATTGATGATGAAGGCTTAGTAAGCGTTGCTGCTGTAGATGCAAAATCAGGAAGTGATGCAATAGAATGGATTAAGGGTATTGTAGAAGAGCCTGAAATTGGAAAGATCTATGAAGGTAAGGTTGTAAAGCTTATGGATTTTGGAGCTTTTGTTAATTTTATGGGATCTAAAGATGGATTAGTGCATATCAGCCAACTTAAAAATGAAAGAGTTGAGAAAGTAAGCGATGTCATAAATGAAGGTGATACTGTTAAGGTAAAAGTTCTTGATGTTGATGGCAGAGGTAAAGTTAAGCTTTCAATGAAGGAAGTTGAGACTGAGTAGTAAATTTATTTTACCAAAACTAATTGGTCATAGAGGGGTAAAAAATTTAAAACCTGAAAATACTTTGGAGTCTATTACAAAAGCCTTCGACCTTGGTCTCGAATGTGTAGAAATAGATGTAAAGGTAAGTAAGGATAATATCCCTCTATTACTTCATGATGATACTTTAGACAGAACCACAAATGGATCTGGTCTAGTTTGTAATTTTACATTTGATCAAATAAATCATCTTGATGCTGGTTATTATTTTTATAATGCAAAAACAGACATTAAAGTACCAAGTTTAAGAGTTGTTTTAGATTTAATTAAAAAAAAACAGAAATATTTAAATATTGAACTTAAACCAAACAAAAATTACGAAGAGTTAAACGTAAAAAATATATTAAAAGAAATAAATAGAATTTCATACGATAAGATTTATTTCTCAAGTTTTGATCTTGCAAGTTGTATAATTTTAAAAGAAACAGAGCCATATCTGCAATGTGGTTTTTTAAATGATGATAATAAAAAATTTAATATTGATGAAACTATTGATATTTGTAAAAAATATAATTTTTTTAGTTGTGGTATTAATTTAAATTTTTTTTCTAATTCTACTGTGAGTAAATTTGAAGAAAATGACATCCAAGTCACTGTTTATGCCGATAATAATATTTCTAAAGTGCAAGCACAAAACTTATGGAGTAACAATGTTGCTAGTATATTTATTGACGATCCAACAGAATATAATTAACTTTTAGGCATTCCAACGATATTAAAGCCACAATCAACATAATGAATTTCTCCAGTTATCGCGGAAGATAAATCACTAACTAAATATAAAGCTGAATTACCTAATTCATCAAGGTTTACATTTCTTTTTAGGGAAGAATTTTCACTTGTATAATTAAAAACATCTCTAGCATTTGCAATAGCTGCACCTGCAAGCGTTCTCATCGGACCTGCTGAAATTGCGTTAACTCTTATGTCTTGGCCACCTAAATCAACACTTAAATATTTTACACTTGTTTCAAGAGCGGCTTTAGCAACTCCCATTACATTATAATTTGGCATAACTTTACTTGCTCCATAAAAGCTTAAAGTTAACAAACTACCATCTGGATTTATAATTGGCTGAAAAATTTTTGCTATTCTAGTAAAAGAATAACAAGATATTGATAGGCTGTTGATAAAATTATCTTTTGAAGTATCAATATATCTACCATTTAATTCAGCTTTATCAGAATATGCAACAGCATGAATAATGAAATCAATTGTCCCAAATCTTTTTTTAATTTGTGTAAATGTATTTTGGAGATGATCTTCATTATTTACATCACATTCAACTAACACATCTGTATTAACTTTATCTGCTAGAGGTTTAACTCTTTTTAACAATGTATTATTTTGATATGTAATGGCTAATTCGGCACCACTAGCATGTAATTGTTTTGCTATACCCCAAGCTATTGAATGATCATTTGCAATCCCAATTACAATACCTTTTTTACCCTTAACCATTATATCTAGATATTAATAGAGTTGCATTTGTGCCACCAAAACCAAAGCTATTTGAAAGTATATTTTCAATTTTATTATTTTCTTCAGTTTTTAAAAGAATATTATGAGTTTTTGCTTTATCATCTAATGAAGTTATGTTTGCTGAACCACTGAGAAAATTATTATTCATCATTAAGAGACAATATATTGCTTCGTGAACACCCGTAGCTCCTAGGGAGTGACCAGTTAAAGATTTAGTTGAGCTTATCTTAGGTATTTCTTTACCAAATGTTTTTTTAATTGCTTCTAGTTCTTTTAAATCACCAATAACTGTACTTGTACCATGGGAATTTATATAATCTACTTTACCTTTAATATTTTTTATTGCCATATTCATGCATCTTTCAGCACCTTCACCAGATGGTTGAACCATATCATATCCATCAGAAGTTGCACCATAACCAGTAATTTCACCATAAATTTTAGCTCCTCTTGATCTAGCATGATCAAGCTCCTCAAGAACTAACGTTCCACCGCCTCCTGAGATAACAAAACCATCTCTTTCAGAATCATAAGCTCTTGATGCGACTGCAGGGTTGTCATTATATTTTGAAGATAGTGCACCCATTGCATCAAAGAGTATCGATAAAGTCCAATGCAATTCTTCACCACCTCCTGCAAATACAATGTTTTGTTTACCAATCTGAATAAGCTCATAAGCATTTCCAATACAATGCGAACTTGTTGAACACGCTGAAGTAATTGAATAGTTTACCCCTTTAATTTTGAAAGGAGTAGCAAGAGTTGCAGAATTGGTACTAGACATACTTCTTGGCACCATAAATGGTCCAACTTTTTTTGAACCACTATTTCTTCCCAAATCAGCTGCTTTATATAAGTTCATCGTTGATGGACCGCCGGATCCAACAATTATACCTGTCATTTCATTAGATACATCTTTTTCTTCTAATCCAGAATCTTCAATTGCATTTTTCATAGCAATATAATTAAATGCTGCACCATCTCCCATAAAACGTAATAGACGACGATCAATATTTTCTTCTAAATCTATATCTGGTTTTCCATGTACAAGACTTCTAAATGAAAATTCTTCATATTCAGGGGCAGAAGAAATTCCAGAATTTAAGTTTTTTAAATTGTTTGTCACAGTTTCTGCATCATTACCTATACATGAAACAATACCCAGTCCTGTTATTACAACTCTTTTCATTTTTATTTATTATCAGATTGAAAAAGACCAACCTTCATATCTTTAGCTTCATATATAGGTTCTCCATCAGCTTTAAGAACACCATCAGCTACCCCCAGAATTAATTTTCTAAGTATTAATCGTTTAATAGAAATTTGGTAAGTCACTTTTTTTACTGTATCTAAAACTTGTCCGGTAAATTTAACTTCACCAACACCAAGAGCTCTTCCTTTACCTGGTTGTTCTAACCATCCTAGATAGAAACCAACTAGTTGCCACATTGCATCTAATCCCAAGCATCCTGGCATTACGGGATCTCCTTTAAAATGACAATCAAAGAACCAAAGTTCAGGCTTTATATCTAGTTCAGCGACAATTTCACCTTTTTGAAAAATACCGCCTGTTTCATTAATGTTTGTAATTCTATCAAACATTAGCATTGGTGGAGAGGGCAACTGTGCATTACCTTCGCCAAATAAATCACCATTAGCACAATCAATTAGTCGCTCATAAGAAAAGGAATTTTTTTTCATATTGATATAACGTAAGGTATTAAATGATAATATAGTATAAGTTAACTATTATTTAACATGCAATTAATATTATTTTTTATCTTAATATTAGTGATATTTAAATCTGAAGTATCAATTAATGTTAATATGTTACTTTCATCTTTTGTATTAAACAATGTGTTAATTGTTTTTTGAGCAGTTATTAAGCCAGCTATACCAGCACAAATACTTGAAATTCCCACAGTTTCACATCTTGGTAAATCTGCATCTTCTTTATTTGGGAACAAACAATTTAAACAAACATGATTTTTTTTATTATTAAATAGGCATATTTGAATATTGTAATTTATTGCTGATGAAAAAATATATTTTAGTGAGTTTTGCACACAAAATTTATTAATTAATTTTGAAGAACGCCAGTCATCAGTTGCATCTATTATTATATCTGAGTCCAATAACAGATTTAAATTATCTTTAATTAAATGTTGAGAGTAGGCTGTTATATTGCAATTAGGATTTGTTTTTAGGAGCTTTTCTTTTGCGACTAAAGTTTTATACTTTCCAATATCTTCTAGAGAATATAATATTTGTCTAGCTAAGTTACTTTTTTCAATAAAATCACCATCAAAAAAAGTTAAATTTTTTATACCAGATGAAACTAAATATTGTGTTAAGGGACAGCCTATTCCCCCAAGTCCAATGATAGTTATTTTAGCTTTATTTAACTTTTGTATATTTTCTTCATTAAAATTTTGTAAAATAAATTGTCTTGAAAATATCTCATACTCTAGGTCTGAGAAACTCATTTATTTTTTATTTCATCATAGATAGAATCTAAAATTAAATTAGCACACTTAAGTTTTGAAAATTTAGAATAATTTACAATTTTATTTTTCGTTAAAATGGAAATTTTATTTTCATCCAAACCAAACACTTTATTTTTTTTACTTATTTTATTATAAATTATCATATTACATTTTTTTTCTTCTAATTTTTTTCTAGCTAGTATTTTACTATCTGTTTCTGCAGAAAAGCCTACTATAAATTTAGGTCGATTTGTTTTTTGAGT